>DAORVZ010000102.1:0-6513 GCA_035434005.1 Lacunisphaera sp. | reverse complement strand
TGAACACGCAATTCGCCGACTACCAGCTCGCGCTGATCCGCCCGAAGTGGGAAGCCGCCGGCATGGGCGAGGCCCAGATGGATCAGGCGGAGAAGGTCACCCGCACCATGATGGGCCCCGTGGCCCAGGCGATCATGACGCCCATCCTCGTGGTCATTTTCGGCCTCATTCTGTCGCTCATCATCGCCGCCATACTGAAGCGGCCGGCGCCCGACCAGATCAAAGCCGCCTGACGCAAACGGGGCGACGCTCGCGCGCCACCCCGGAGTCTTGCCCACCCAACGGCGCGGCTCGGGGCCGCGCCTTGATTGGTCACAGGGAGCGCATCCCGGGCCGAACCACGCGGCGCATTTCCTCCCTGAGCTTGGTCCGGGTCGGCTCCGTCGGCAGCGGCATCATCTCCTGCTCGAATTTCTCCCCCGTCTCGAAACTGATGCTGTCCTTGTCCAGCTTCTCCAGCTGTTTGACCACCTCCGGCGGCAACTTCTTGCGCTCTTCCTCCGTGTTGATCGGCCCCTGGAAAGTCACCTTGCCGGAGGCGTCCTTCACTGTGAGCTCGCGCTTGCCGTCATCGGCCTTGATGTCGATGGAGCCACTGTCGTCGGAGTAGGAAATATTGCTGTTCGGCAGGTCAAGAATGGTGGAGCCCTTGCCCGCGCGCCGGATGATGCGAACCCCAGGGGTGGCCATGAAATTGCGATGCTCACGGCCGATCATGCGCAGGACATCCTTGGCGGCGTCATCGCCCATGCCGGGCATCTGGCGCAGGCGCGCGAGGCCTTCCGGCATGGCCCCCATGCTCCAGTTCATTCCGCCCGGGCCGCCCGGGAAGGAAAATGCCGCCGCCAGCTTGGGCACCTCCTGCGTGCCGAGCTTCGCCTTGACGGTGATTTCCTTGCCGCCGCGCATAAGCGCCAGCTTGACCTCGTCGCCTTCTTTCTTGCCGCGCACAAGCACGCCGAGCTGTTGCTGGTTCACGAGGATCTGGTCGTCCAGCCGCGTCAGCACATCATCCTCCTTCAGGAGATCGGCTGCCGGACTTTTTCCCGCGACACGGACAATCACCAGGCCGGTGTCGCGCGCGAGCCCGAGCTGGGCGGCCAGGGTGCGGCTGACCGGTGCCGTCTCCACACCGAGGTAGGTGACCTTCTCCTTCTCCATCGGCTCGCCCTGCTTGCGGATCACGATGCCATGGTTGGCGCCTTCCTGGTCGAGGCGGCGGATGGTGACTTCTTTTTCGGCCCAAGCGGCAGGTGAGAGGACGGCCAAGACCAGGGCCGGAAGCAGGTAGCGGTTGGTGGATTTCATGGGGGATGTGGGTTGAGGTTTCATGCGGAAGTATCAATTCGGGATGTAGCTGGCGGGCACGACACGGATCTCGTCGCGCGGCACGGTCCACTTGATTGAAGCGTTGGTGCGCGGATTTTTCCAAGTGTAGGTGTCTACATAGCGGGCGCGGACTCGGCGGGCCTCGGCCTCTCCTACCCGCTGCACCGCGCCTTCGTCCTTTAGATCGTAAAGGACGTTGCTCGCAGCCACCGGCTCATAGGCCGGCACCTGGACGGGAGTCTCCGGCACAGGAGCGGCGGCAAGAGCGGCAGGAACGACTGCGGGAGCGGGGCGGCGCACACTGACAATCCCCACCGTGGCCACCATCGCCAACGCGGCCGCCACACCCGCTGTGCGCCAACCCAGCCATTTCCACGAGCCGAGGTTGGTCGCGGTGGTATTGCGCGGGCGGGCCGGGTCCGGCAGCTCGGCGGCCAAGTCGCGATTGATCTGATCCAACCAGCGCGCCGGGGCGCGGCGTGGCTGCAGCGTCTTCAGTTCGTTTTCGAGTTTCTGGAGCGATTCATCCATGGCAGGAGGGTTTTAATTCCTTGCGGAGCGCAGCTAGCGCGTAGCGGTAACGCGAGGCGGCGGTGTTGGGCGGGATTTCGAGCGTCGCGCCGATTTGCTCAAACGTGAGCTCGTTCCAAATCTTGAGCACGAGCACCTCCCGCTGGCTGGCGGGCAGGCGCTGCAAGGCGGACTCGATTTCTTGGCGGCGGTCGGCGTCTTCGCCGGGCTGGGGCTCGAAAGCGCCCTCCCGCCCGTCGAGGCCACCGTCGGATTTTTCCTCGCGGGCCGTCCGGCGCGCGTGGCGGCGGGCGTGATCCAGCGCGGCCCGGCGGATGGACGTGATAAGCAGCGCCTGCGGATCGCCCGGCAGGTGCCGCTGGTGGCGCCAGTAGCGCACAAAGGCTTCCTGCACCACATCCTCGGCATCGGCGAGCGAGCGGGTCCACTGGCGGGCGCACAGCAGCAGCTTGGGGCCGTGGGCTTCGAGCCAGTGTTTCCAGGTGCCGTGTTCATGCGTCGCCTCCATGCTATCCGTCGGGGGTTGTTTGCAAAAGAGCGTCACGGACCGGTGGGTTTGTCTAGTCGGCACCTGACCGACTCCGGATCCAGACATTAAAAGAGGCCGGGGGTTCTCCCCGGCCTCTGTTACACACTAACACTGACTTAAAATTGATGGCTTAGCGCGAAGCGTAGCCCTTCGGTCCCTGACGATAATCCACCACGGCGAGGGCGAGCAGGATGCCCACGGTGAGGTAGCTGACGGCGACGGCGATGTTCGTGGCGGCGATAATGGCGATTCCGCTGGCCGCGAGGGCGGCGAGGGTGATCTGGAGCGTGGTGTTCTTCATAAACTTGGTGGGTTGGCTGGTTTGGTCTGGGCACCGTTCTTGGTGCTGGACGGAGTATACGACACAGCTTGCAATAGTCATAATACTTCGTTTCTATGATTTCCATCGTTTTTGCCTATGGAGATATATCAACTTCGTTACTTCTTGGCAGTCGCTGAGACAGGAAATTTTACCAAAGCCGCCCAGCGTGCTTTCATCTCCCAACCATCACTCAGCCAGCAAATCCTCAACCTTGAGGCTGAGTTCGGACAACCGCTCTTTCATCGGCTTGGCCGCAAGGCTGTGCTGACCGACGCGGGCAAAACCCTCCTGGAGGGGGCCCGCCGGATCATCGGCGAGGCCGACCAGACTCTGCAGGAGATAAAGGATATCACCGCGCACGGCCCCCGGGTCACCGTCGGCGCCATCCCGACCGTTGCCCCCTTTATCTTCCCCGCTGTCATGGCCCATTGCCGGGCGAATGACATCCGGCTGGATATCCACACGCAGGAAGATTTTCGGCGCCCGCTCGCCGAGGCGGTCGCCGAAGGCCACTTGGACTGGGCCTTGATTTCCCTCCCCTTCAACGAACCCCAGCTCATCAGCGAAAAACTCTACAGCGAGCCGCTTTGGCTGGCGGTGGCGGCCCATCACCCCCTCGCCCAGGCCAAGGAACTGACCTTTGCCTCCCTGCGCGATGAACACTTCATCCTGCTGGGCGAAGCCTCCAGCCTGGCCCTGCAAATCCAGCGCTTCTGCGGCGACCACGACTTCGTGCCGCAAATCAGCCATCGCTGCAGCCAGTTGGCCACGGCCAAGTCGCTCACCTCCCTCGGGCTCGGAGTCACCGTCCTGCCCAAGAGCGCCCGCAGTGCCACCGATCCGGCGGGGCTCGTGTTCCGCAAATTCACCGGCCCGATCCAACCCTCGCGGGACATCGCGTTGGTGCGGCACCGGCGCCGGCACCTCGGCAAGGGCGCGTTGCTGTTTGCCGAACTCGCCCGGACCGTCGTCGGCCCCGTGCGGGTGGCCGACACCGCCACGCCGTTCGCCTCGCCGCGCCCTCCCGCCGCTGCGACTTGAGTTGCACCCAGCCTGGTTTGGCGAAATCCTGACCGCTTATCATGCCCGTCTCCGTCCAGCACCACGCCCTGAGCAAGGGTCGCGAGCTCACCACGCTGCTCGTGCTCTGCGCCGTGCAGTTCACGCACATCCTGGACTTCATGATCATGATGCCGCTCGGCGCGCAGTTGATGCGGGTATTCGCCATCTCCCCGGCCGAGTTTACACGCCTCGTCGCCGCCTATGGATTGGCGGCCGCGATCAGCGGCTTCACCGGTGGATTTTTCCTGGATCGCTTCGACCGCAAGCGCTCCCTCCTCGTGCTGTATGCCGGTTTCGGTCTGGCCACGCTCGCCTGCGGTCTCGCCCCCACCCATCACACCTTGCTCGCGGCCCGGCTCGCCGCCGGGGCCTTCGGCGGCTTAGCGGGGTCTCTGGTCACGGCGATGGTGGGTGACATCATCCCGCCCGCCCGGCGCGGCCGGGCCATGAGCTACGTGATGACGGCCTTCCCACTGGCCTCTGTGTTGGGTGTGCCGGCGGGCCTCGTGCTCGCCGGCCGCTTTGGCTGGCACGCACCCTTCTTCCTCCTCGCGGGGTGCGCCACTGCCAATGTCCTCCTCGCCGCCTTTGCCCTGCCGCACCTCGCCACCGCCGTCAAAGGGCACCAGCCCCTGCGCCAGATGAGGGATATCCTCGCCCACGGCGTGCACCGGCGGGCCTTCGCCGTCGGCACGGTGCTCGTGATGTCGGGCGGAGTGATCATCCCTTTTCTGGCCCCTTCCTTTGTCGCCAATGTCGGCCTCGACGAGACCTCGCAACTGCCCCTGGCCTACGCGGTCGGCGGCATCGCCACTGCGTTCAGCACCCCTTTTATTGGCTGGCTGAGTGATCGCATGGACCGGTTGCGCTTGCTGGTCATCATGTCGGCCGGCGCCGTGGTGGTGGTCCTCTTCATCACCCGGCTCGGCCCCTCCTCCGTGCTCACGGCCAGCCTGATGATGGCGCTGTTCATGGTCACGATGTCGGGCCGCTTCGCCCCCGCGATGACCATGATCACCAATGCCGTCGAGGCGCGCTACCGCGGCGGTTTCATGAGCGTCAACGCGGCCCTCCAGCAAGCTGCCAGCGGTGGCGCCAGCCTATTGGCCGGCGTGTTCGTCACCCGGGACGCCACCGGGCACCTGGTCGGTCTGCCCTTGCTCGGTTACGTTTCCGCAGGTTTCTTCGGTTTGACGGTGTTGCTGTCCTTTGCGCTCCGGGCTGCAGCGCCGCACGTGGCCAAGCCCGCCCCTAGGGACGCCCACCCGCCCCCGCCCCCCGCCGAAGCCGCCGCCTGATCCCCTGCATGGCCATCGCCCCACACCTCGACGCCACTCCCGCCCCGCGCTCCGCTTCGGCGCGGCCCGAGCTGCTCGCCCCCGCGGGCGACTGGGAATGCGCTCGCGCCGCCGTCGAGAACGGAGCGGACGCCATCTACTTCGGCCTCGAGCGGTTCAACGCCCGGATGCGCGCGCAAAACTTCACCCTCGCCGACCTGCCCAAACTCATGGCGTTCCTGCACCGGCGCGGCGTGCGCGGCTACGTCACCTTCAACACCCTGGTCTTCGCCGATGAAATCGCCGCGGCGGCCGATTACCTGAAAGCGATCATCACCGCCGGCGTGGACGCCGCCATCGTGCAGGATATCGGCATCTGCCGGCTCATCCGCTCGCTCTCGCCGGATTTCCCCATCCACACCTCCACCCAGATGACCGTTACGAGCGCCGCCGGCGTGGAGTTTGCCCGCGAGCTCGGTGCCCATCTCGTCGTGCTCGCCCGCGAGAATTCTCTCAAGGAAATCGCCGCCATCCGCGCCGCGCAGATCGCGGCCGGTGCGCCTCTGCCGCTCGAAGTCTTCGTGCATGGCGCGCTCTGCGTGGCCTATTCCGGCCAGTGCCTCACCAGCGAGTCGCTCGGCGGGCGCTCCGCCAACCGCGGCGAATGCGCCCAAGCCTGCCGTCTGCCCTACGAACTGGTTGCCGACGGCAAAACGGTCGCCCTCGGCGACCGCCGTTATCTCCTCAGCCCGCAGGATCTCTCGGGCCTCGACGTTCTGCCCGACCTCGTTCGCTCCGGCGTCGCCTCCCTCAAGATCGAGGGCCGCCTCAAGAGCCCGGAATACGTCGCCAGCATCACCCGCGTCTACCGCCAGGCGCTGGATAAGGTGATGACCGAAGTCTTTGGGCCGGCGCCTGCCCCTGAAAACGCCGTGATGGACGACGTGCGCCGCCAGTCGCTTTACGACCTTGAGATGGGTTTCTCCCGCGGCCTCTACACCGGCTGGTTCCGCGGCATCCAAAACCAGGAACTCGCCCACGCCCGCTTCGGCACCAAGCGCGGCGTCTATCTCGGCCAGGTCAAGTGGGTCGGCCCCGACAGTGTTTCCCTCCAGCTCATCGGTCCCGCCAAGCCGGGCGACGGCATCGTCTTCGACGCCGGCCGCCCCGACGAAAAGGAGCAGGGTGGCCGCATCTACCACGTCGACCCTCGCGGCGCGGACACAGTGCTGGGCTTCGGCCGCGGCGACATCGACTTTGCGCGCGTCCACGTCGGCGACCGGGTCTGGAAGACCAACGATCCCGAACTCGACCGGCGCGTGCGCGCCACCTTTGAGGGCGACCAGATCCGTTTCCGGCGCGAGGTCCACCTCGAGATCCACGGTGCCACTGGCACGCCGCTCACCTTGTTCGCCCGCGACGACCAGGGCCATGTGGCCAAGGCCGAGTCCGCCCTGCCGCTC
>DAORVZ010000101.1:0-6522 GCA_035434005.1 Lacunisphaera sp. | reverse complement strand
TGACAGCACCCAGAACGCGACGATCCAGCCGACCGTCGCCCAACCCAGTGTGTCCGGCAGCAGCCATTTCTGGAGCAACGCGCCCGCCATGATGAGCGTCGTCCCCGGCAGTAGTGGCACGACCGAGCCGACAAGCCCGGCGAGGATCAGCAGGATGGCTATGGACCAGTAGAGGATTTCCACAGCGTCATGACACCGCAGCAGGCCAGATTGTTGCAAGGCCGGAGGTCGGCCGGAAACCTGAGAGTTTCTGATTTCGACCCAAACCTCACAGGAGAGAACAGAGGAAAGACAGGAGGGATTGATTTAGAATCCATGTGGCCAAAAGCCGGAAGCATGGCTCGGTGGCTTCTGAATACCTCCGTTTTCTCCGTTGCCTCCTGTGAACGCCTTGGCCTTTCACATCAGGTCTCAGTTTTCTTTTTCGTCAGCCAAAGAACGCCTTCACTTCCTTCACCACCCGCGCGATATCATCGTTGGTCAGACCCGGATGCAGCGGCAGGGAGAGCACCTCGGCGCAGGCCTGCTCGGTTTGCGGCAGCGAGAGCGAGGCATCGTGATACGCCGGCTGGCGGTGGACCGGCATCGGGTAAAGCACGCCGCACAGGATGTCCTGCTTGGCCAGGTGTGCCTGCAGAGCGTCCCGCTTCGGGGTGCGCACGACAAACTGGTGCCAGGTGTGCGTCCGGTCCGGGGCGATCACGGGCAGCTTGAGCGGCGCATCCTGCAAGGCCGCCAGATACTGGGCGGCGATTTCATTGCGGCGTTTGTTCTCCGCCTCGAGCCGGGTGAGACGCACGCGCAGGATGGCCGCCTGCAGTTCGCCGAGCCGGCTGTTGCGGCCGTGCAGGTCGCTCACATAGCGCTTCCGCCAGCCGTATTGGCGCAACAGCTTCACCTGCCCGAGCAGGGCGGTGTCGCGGCCCGTCACAGCCCCGGCATCACCTAGGGCGCCGAGGTTCTTGGTCGGATAGAAACTGAACGAGGCGAGCTGGCCCCAGGTGCCGGCCATCTTGCCGCCACACATCGACCCATGCGCCTGCGCGCAGTCTTCCATCACGAAGAGGTTGTGCCGCCCGGCGACATCCATCAGTCGCGGCATGTCGACCGCCTGGCCGTAGAGATGAACGGGCACGACGGCCTTGATCTTCGGGTCGCGCAGCTTGGTGAGGGTCGTCTCGAGCGCGGCCACATCCAGCAGCAAGGTGCCGGGCTCGATGTCGGCGAAAACGGGCCGGGCGCCGGTGGCAACGATGGCAGAGACGGTGGCGGTCACGGTGTTGGCGACTGTGATGACTTTGTCGCCGGGGCCGATCCCGGCGGCGAGCAGGGCGAGTTCGATGGCGTCGGTGCCGTTGGCCACGCCGACGGTGCCGGCCGTGCCGAACCACGCGCTGAATTCCTTCTCAAAGGCCTCCAGCTCCGGCCCGAGGATGTAGTGGCCGCTCAGCATCACGCGCTTGATGGCGGCATCGATCTCCGCCTGCGCAGCGAGATAGGAGGCTTTCGGATCGGCAGGTAAGATTTTTTGCACAGGAGGAAACGGAGAGAACAGAGTCAGAGATTGGCCCCGGGCAGCATGAGCCGGGACACCCCGTCGGTTAATTTCGGGACGTTAAAGTTGATGAGCAATCCTACCGGGACATCCAGCAACTTCATATAGCTAAGAAGTTGTGCTTTGTGAATCGGCAAGACCGCCTCGACGGCCTTGGTTTCCACAAGAACGCATCCTTCAACCAGGACATCCAATCGAAGTGGCTCCTCTCGGGTGAATCCTTTGTAGTTTATCCGCACCACTCGTTGAGATTCGGGGGAGAGTTGGCGCAACTCCAACTCCCGTAAAAGACACCACTCATAGATCGATTCAATCAATCCCGGACCCTTGTCCTTATGGACCTCGATGGCTGCGCCGATGATATGCTCGGTCAGTCCATCCGCCTTCTGAAACAAAGGGTGCATTTTCTCCGTTTCCTCAGTTAATTCCTGTGGAAGTTCATAGGTAGTGCGGCAATTCCTTGCGGTAGTAGGCCACGGTCTGCGCCAGCGCATCCTTGATCGTCGTGCGCGGCTTCCAGCCGAGCTTCCGGGCGATGAGCCGTCCGTCCGAATAGTAGTCGCCGATGTCGATCTTCTTCCGGTCGGCGGGAAAGGCTTTGACGGTGCAGCTCCCCTGCCCGGCCACGGCGACAAGCGTCTTCGCCAAGTCGCGCAGGCTGATGCGGCCCACGCCGCCGAGATTGAATACCCCACCGACCGCCTTGGGGTGGACTGCCGCCAGGAGGAAGGCCTCGACGGCATCATCCACGTAGGTGAAGTCGCGCAACTGGTCGCCGCCCCACACTTCGACCGGCCTGCCTTCGAGGATCTGGCGAACCCAGATGCCGACAAAGGTCTGCCGGGCGTCCTTCACGCGCATGCGCGGGCCGATGGTGTTGGTCAGGCGCAGCACGGTGCTTTGGATGCCGTGCACCTCGCTGTAGAGCAGGTGGTATTCCTCGCCGGCGAGTTTGTTGATGCCGTTGACGTCCACCGGCCGCAGCGGGTGCTTCTCGTCCACCGGCAGGTAGTCGGGGCGGCCGTAGATCTGGCGGGTGCTGGCAAAGACGACGCGCAGCTTCGGGTTATGCCGCCGGCAGGCCTCCAGGAGGGTCAGTTGCGCGCGGCAGTTGATTTCTAGGTCGGTCTCCGGGTCGAGCATCGAGTCCATGTGGCTCGTCTGGCCGGCGAGGTTGAAGAGGTAATGCTGGCCGCGCAGGAATTCCGGCAGACTGTGCCGGTCGCGCACGTCCGCCAGGTTGATGGCCACCTTGCGCTCGAGACCGCGCAGGTTGCGCCGGTTGCCGCCGTATTCCGGGATGAGGCTGTCGAGGATCGTGACCTTCGCGCCGAGGGCCACGAGCGCGCGCGCCAAATTTGACCCGATGAAACCAAGCCCGCCGGTGATGAGCACGCGCCGGCCCTTGAAGACGGTCGCGAATGACGGGCGTGCTTGCATCGGTGGCCGTGACGCTTGGAGAGAAACCCGCAACTTGAAAGCTGAAACCCCCGACCGATGCAGTTTACAGGAGGCAACGGAGGGAACCGAGAAATGCATAGTCCCAACCCTCCGTTCTCTCCTGTGCAATGGTTCGGGTCAGAAGTCTTGCAGCTTCCCCTCGCCGGCGCCGCGGCCGGGTTCGATGCGCTCCAGCACCTCGCCGAGCAGGTAGATCGAACCGGTGACGACAATCGTGTCGCCCGGTCCGCCCACGGCGCAGGTGCGGGCATCGGGGAAGAGTTGCGCCAAGGTGCCGCCATGGACCAGGCCCCGCTGCGCGGGTGGCACGAGCGCGATCAATTCCGCAATGCTGCTGGCGCGCGCCTGCTGCGGCGTGACCAGATAAACCTCCTGCGCATGGCGGCAGACCACGTCGAGCAGCGCGCGCGCCCGGAGATCGCCCAAGGCGCCGGCGATGATGACCGGTTTGCGCCCGGTGGCGGCGATGAGTTGCTGCAGGTTTTGCTCCAGCACCGCCGCGCCCTCAGGATTGTGCGAGGCATCTAGGATGAGCGGCCGGCCGCCGAGCGTCGTGGATTGCCAGCGACCCGGCCAGTTCACCTGGCGCAGGCCGCGGCGCACCGTCGCCGCCGTCAGGTTCCATCTCGCCGGCAACACCTGCGCCACGAGCGTCGCCGTGGCGGCGTTCCACCGCTGGTAATCGCCCGCGAGATTGGTCTCGGGATAGCGGTTGATATCCTCGCCAAAAACCTCGCGCACCGAGTGAACCGGCGCGCCGGCCTCGGCGGCGACCGCGCGGACCACCTGCTCCGCCTCGGGCGGCAGCCGGCCCATGACGACGGGCCGACCGGGCTTGATGATGCCGGCCTTCTCCCGGGCAATCAGCGCGATGGTCCCGCCGAGTTCGGCGATATGGTCAAGGCCGATGGAGGTGATGACCGTGACCTCCGGCTGCACGACATTAGTCGCGTCCAGCCGGCCGCCGAGGCCAACCTCGACGATGGCCAGATCAGCACGCCGGCGCTGGAATTGCAGGAACGCCATCGCTGTCATGAATTCAAAAAAGGTCGCGTGCTCGTCGGCGGCATCCGCCGCGGCCCGGGCGGCCAGCGGGCGGAGTTCGTTGGTGTAGGCGACGATTTCCGCCTCGGTGAGCAGGCGGCGATCCACCTGCACGCGTTCGCCGAGTTTCACCAAGTGCGGCGAGGTGTAGAGCCCGGTGCGCCAGCCGGCGGCGTGCAGGATGGCGTCGAGCATGGCCGCGACCGAACCCTTGCCGTTGGTGCCGGCAACGTGGATCACCGGATAGCTGCGCTCGGGGTGGTCGAGTGCCGCGGCGAGCCGGCGCATCCGGTCGATGCCAAACTTCGGCCCATCCGCCTTGAGGGCGTAGAGGTAAGCGGTGACGGCGGCGTAGTCGGGCAGTTCTTTAACCACAGATTTCACGGATCAAGGCGGCAGAGAACGAATCATTTTCACGGGAGGAAACGGAGACAACGGAGAGGAGGAGAGGCCATGGCTCCGTTCCCACCGTTTCCTCCTGTTCAATCCGTATCCGGGTTGGTTCGTGCAATCCGTGTTCCAAAACGGTTGCGCTGAATCAGGTGGCGGCCGCCACCGCCGCAGGAAACGGCACCGCCGTCGGCACCTTGTGCGCGCGGTAGCGGTGGGTCTGGAAAGCCTGCAGCAGGCTGGTCAGGCGATCCTTCATCTCCAGACGGCTGACAATCTGGTCGATCAACCCGTGCTTGAGCAGGAACTCGGCGGTCTGGAAACCCGGCGGCAGGGTCTGCTTGGTGGTTTCCTTGATGACGCGCGCCCCGGCAAAGCCGATGAGCGCGCCCGGCTCGGCGAGGATGACATCGCCCAGGGTGGCGAAGCTGGCGGTGACGCCACCAGTCGTCGGGTAGGTGAGAATCGAGATGAACAGGAGCCGGGCCTCGGCCAGCCGCCCGAGGGCCGCGCTGGTCTTGGCCATCTGCATCAGGCTGAAAATGCCCTCCTGCATGCGCGCGCCGCCGGAGGAGCTGACGATGATGCAGGGGGTCTTCAGCTTCAAGGCACGCTCAATGGCGCGGGTGATCTTCTCGCCCACCGCCGCGCCCATCGCGCCGCCGCAAAAACGGAAATCCATCACCGCGAGCGAAACCGGGATGCCGTCGATCTTCGCGGTGCCGCACAGGACCGCCTCCGCCAGGCCGCTATCCTTCTCATAGCGCTTGATGCGGTCGGGATAGGCGGCCGAATCCACGAACTTCAGCGGGTCGGCCGACCTCACCTGGGCGTCGAACTCCACGAAGGTGTCGGCATCGACCATGCCCCGGATCCGCTCGCGACAGCCGATGGGGAAATGGTAGCCGCTCTTCGGGACGACCATTTGGTTGGCCTCCAGATCCTTGTTGAACACGATTTCCCCCGAGACCGGACACTTGGTCCAGAGCCCCTCGGTGGTGATCTTGTTCTTCTTCTTGCTGGTGCTGGCCTTGGCGGAAGGCAGCCGTGGTTTGGCGAAATGTGTCATGGTTTAGCCGTGCCCAAAGGTGACGACGTCGAGGCTCCGCGCGCCGTGCCGACGGAGAACCGCAGCACAGGCATTGAGTGTGGAACCAGTTGTAAAAACATCATCGACCAGCACGTAACGTTGGGCCGGAGTAATGGTGGCCCCGGGAGCCAAAGCAAAGGCATTTTTCAGGTTTTCCCGGCGCGTCTGCCGGTCGTAGTGCGTTTGCGATTCTGTATGCACCACGCGGCAAAGCAATTCCTCCACGCGGGCTGATCCGCCCGCGACCTGCCCTGCGCATTCGGCCAGCAGGCGGCTCTGGTTGTAGCGGCGCAGGCGCAGCTTTTTCTCGTGCAAGGGCACGGGCACCAGCACGGCGCCACGCAGGTAGTCAGCATAACCCGGCACCCCGGCCATGATGGCGGTGATATCCGTCAGCACCTGCAGACAGCGGTGGTATTTGAGCGCATGAATCAGCGACCGCCCCGGCCCCTTCAACAGGATGGCGGTTTTGCCTTCGCCGAATTCCGGTTCCAGCGTCTCGCAGTGCTGGCAGAGCCGGTTGACCTCGGTCTCGCCGTAATACGGATGCCCGCAGGTCGGGCAATGCGGCGCCTGCACGATGAACAGCATCCGTTCGCACGCCGGACACAGGTGGCGCAGCTGTCCGCCCTCCACCACCCCGCCGCAATGCACGCAACTCCGCGGGAAAATCACATCGAGCGAATCGCGCCAGAGTTCTTTAGCCACGGATTTCACGGATGAATACTGCAAGGGCTTCCCAGGAGGAAACAGAGCGAACAGAGAAAGGGAAACTCCGTTTGCTCAGTTGCCTCCTGTGAAATGGTTGTGTGTCTCAATAGATCACCTTCACCAGAAACAGCCCCTGGGGCGGCGCGGTCACCACCATCGGAATGCGCTTCCGGCTCTTGATGAGCACGGCGAGATCAGCCGGCGTGAGCTTGCCGAAGACGACGTTGACCAGCGCGCCGGTGAGGCTGCGGGCCATCTTGTAGATAAACCC
>DAORVZ010000100.1:0-6526 GCA_035434005.1 Lacunisphaera sp. | reverse complement strand
CGGCTTGGACGGGGTGGTGGCGGAATGGGCGGCGGGAGTGGACACGAAACGGGCACCATGACGGAAAGCGGCGCGCGCGCAAAGCCTCTTTCCGCGCCCCGGCGGGTTTAACCTAAATTCGTGGTGGCGGGCGGCGGGAGCGTGGCGCGCACCTTTTTCGGGAGCTTGGTCACGACCAGATCGTAGCTGCGGCGGATGCGGGCGGCCAGGGCCGTCTCCGGCAAGGCGGCGAGGTCGCCGACGCGGACCCAGTGGCGTTTGGCGCAGTAGGGGGCTTGGGTGATGCCGTCGATGTCGGTCAACCCGGCGAACTCGGCGGGCATGCACTTGAAGATCACGCCGTCGATGATTTGACCTTCGAGGGCGATGATCAGGAACATCTTGCCGGCGACCTTGAAGACGAGGCACTCGCCCCACTGTTTGACCACCGTGGTCTGGGGCAGGCCGAGCGCGAAAACCTTGAGGCGGTCGAGGCGCATCCTAAGCGAGATAAGGTTTAAGCGGTAAGGATGGAGACCGGCGGCCAGTCCGGCTAAAAACTTGCCACGCTTAACCCTTACAACTTGTAAGGCAGCGGGAAGCGGGAGGTGAGCGCGACGACCTTTTGCTTGGTGGCGGCGAGGACCTCGGTCTGCTGCGGTTGGCCGATGGCGGTGAGCACGCCGTCGATGAGGCCGGCGATCTCGTCCATCTCGGCTTCTTTCATCCCGCGCGTGGTCATGGCGGGCGAGCCGAGGCGGATGCCGGAGGCCTGGAAGGGGGAGCGGGTCTCGAAAGGCACGGTGTTCTTGTTGCAGGTGATGTTGGCCTGATCGAGCGTCTCCTGGGCGACCTTGCCGGTGAGCTCCGGGAACTTGGCACGGAGGTCGACGAGCATGAGGTGGTTGTCGGTGCCGCCGGAATTGATCTTGTAGCCGCGCTTGACCATGGCGGCGGCGAGCGCGCGGGAATTTCTCACGACCTGCTCGCTGTAAGCCTTGAACTCCGGCTTGAGGCACTCGCCGAAGCACACGGCCTTGGCGGCGATGATGTGCATGAGCGGGCCGCCCTGGCCGCCCGGAAAGACGGCGGAGTCGATGGCCTTGGCGTGGGCCGCCTTGCACATGGTGAGGCCGCCGCGCGGACCGCGGAGCGTCTTGTGGGTGGTGGTGGTGACGAAGTCGGCGTGGGGGAACGGCGAGGGGTGGTGCCCGGTGACGACGAGGCCGGCGATGTGCGCGATGTCGGCAAAGAGATAGGCCCCGACCGAGCGGGCGATCTCGCCCATGCGCGCGAAGTCGATGATGCGCGAATAGGCGGAGGCGCCGACGGTGATCATCTTGGGTTTCTCGCGCAGCGCGATGGCAGCGAGCTCGTCGTAGTCGATCAGGCCGGTGTCCTCGCGGACGCCGTATTGAACGAACTGGTAGAGTTTGCCGGAAAAATTGGCCGGGTTGCCGTGTGTCAGGTGGCCGCCGTGGCTGAGGTTCATGCCGAGGATCTTGTCGCCCGGCTGGAGCACGGCGGTGTAGACGGCGAAGTTGGCCTGCGAGCCGGAGTGCGGCTGGACGTTGGCATGCTCGGCGCCGAAGAGTTTCTTGGCGCGCTCGATGGCGAGGGTCTCGACCTTGTCGACCTGCTCGCAACCGCCATACCAGCGCTTGCCGGGGTAGCCTTCGGCATACTTGTTGGTCAGCGTGCTGCCCATGGCCTCGATGACGGCCGGGTAGGTGAAGTTTTCCGAGGCAATGAGCTCGAGGTGGCTCGACTGGCGGGCGAATTCGCCGGCGATGACGGCGTAGACCTCGGGATCAAGTTGCTGGAGGGGGGTGGCGTTGAGGGACATGGATGGATTCTCGGTTTTCGATTCTCGATTTTGGATTGGGCAAGCTAGGGCCAGCGGGAATCAAAAATCGAGAATCGAAAACCGAAAATCAGGTATTCCGATCGGCCAAGAGTGTCTTAAGGAAGGCCACCACGCTGGGAATGGCCTCGACCAGTTCGTCGCGGGCGGCCTCATATTGCTTGAGCGGGCCGCCGTAAGGGTCGCCGATTTCCTTCGCGGCGGGCGGCGGCATGAATTCACGGAAAAGATAGAGGTGCGCCGGCACGGGGTTGGCCTGCAACTGGATGATGGCGCGGTGTGACTCGGTCATGCCGAAGACTACGAGGGCGCCGTCGAGCAGTTCCTGGCTGAGGGCCTGGGCGCGCAGGCCGCTGATGTCGATGCCGGCCTTCTTCAGGGTGGCGATCGAGTTCGCTGAAATGGATTCGCCGGTGCGGGCGGCCACCCCGGCCGACACGACGCGGAGCGATTTCAGCGGCTCGGGCTGGGCGGCCAGCGCGTGCCTGAGCAAACCCTCGGCCATGGGACTGCGACAGATGTTGCCAGTGCAGACGACGAGGATGTGGCCGGGAGCGGGCATGGGATTCTGAGATCAGAAAAGGGCACGGATTCACCCGAAAAGCAAAGGCTGAGTTCCTGCGGTGGTGGTCTGTGATCGCAGTCCGGTGCGCATAGCCAGCCGTGACAGATGCCTACCGGGGCCTCAGCGCCAGCAGGGCGCGGTGCAGATGCACGGCGCGCTGGAGCACGCGGTCAACGAGCGGGGCCGGCGGGGCAACGTTGCCGGCTGCCGCCGACCCGGTGTTTGTCCCGGCAACTCCGGGCTCCGACGGGTTCCCGGGCAAAGCGGCTGTGGGGTCGGGAGCCGGTGGCGGAGCCGCATCATGGTTGCCGTTCTTGAATTCATGCACGAGCGTCGCTTCGTCGAAGCGTTCCTTCTCGATTTTTCCTGAGATGAGTTTCGCCAGCGCCGTGCCGGCATCGAGGGCGTCGAAGGCGCGGCGGTCAGCGGAGGCGTCAGTCTGGACGACGACCTTGGGGGTGGGCCGCGACCCGGCGGCGCCAAGGGTGAGCGTCGGTGTCGCGCTGATGACCCGGCCCAGCGCGGGCGGAGTCGCCGGGCTGACGAGGATGAAGAGAGGGGTGTTGGGCGAACGGCCGGCGAGGGCGGCCTGCAACGCCGCAGGCGATTCATCGCTGGCGGTGGCGTAACGCAGATCGAGCACCAGGGCACCGGCACCGGGCACGGCCTTGCGCAGCGCGGCCTCGGAGTCGGATAGGGAATGGATGCGCAGGTAGGACAGGCCCTGGCCGAGGTCGGTCAGCTCTGTTCCGGAGGACAGAAGACAGAGGACGGAGAACAGAAGGATAAGGCGCTTCATTTCCGGTTGAGCTGCTTGGCGCCGATGTCGCGGCGGTAATATTTGTTGGCCCACTGGATCCGGTTGCAGGCGGCGTAGGCGCGGGTCGCGGCCTCGCGCAGGGTCGGGGCAAGCGCGGTCACGCCGAGGACGCGGCCGCCGTTGGCGGTGAGCTGGCCGGCGGGACTGAGCGCCGTGCCGGCGTGGTAGATGAAGGTGTGAGGTGTGAGGTCTGTGGCCTGAGGGAGGAGGATCGTGTCGCCCTTGGAGAAGTTCTCGGGATAGCCTTTCGCCGCGACGACGACGCAGAGGGCGTAGTCGGGTTTCACGGCGAGCTGGAAGCCGCCGAGTTCGCCGCGGGCCGCCGCCCAGAGCAGGGCGAGCAGGTCGGTGGCGAGGCGCGGCAGCACGACCTGGGTCTCGGGGTCGCCGAAGCGGGCGTTGTATTCGATCACGCTCGGGCCGGCCGGCGTGAGCATGATCCCGATGAAGAGCGTGCCGCGATAAAGCATGCCTTCGTCCGCGATGGCGTTGACGGAGGGTCGCACGATCTCGTTTTCGATGCGGGCAAGCAAGGCGGGCGTGACAACCTCGGCGGGCGAGTAGGTGCCCATGCCGCCGGTGTTCGGGCCTGTGTCCCCGTCGCCGATGCGTTTGTGATCCTGCGAAGTCGGCAGGATGACGTAGTCGCGGCCGGACACGACGACGAGGATCGAGGTCTCCTCGCCGAAGAGACAATCCTCGACCAAAATCTGGCTGCCAGCGGAGCCGAATTTGTTGCCGGCGAGCATGTCGCGGACGGCTTCCTCGGCTTCGCGCAGGCTTTGTGCGACCACCACGCCCTTGCCGGCGGCGAGGCCGTCGGCTTTGATCACGATCGGCGCCCCGCGCCGGCGCACATAGTCGATGGCCGGATCGACCTGCGTAAAGATGCCGGCGGACGCCGTCGGGATTTTATACTTCAGCAGGATCTGCTTGGTGAAAGTCTTGGAGGCCTCGAGGCGGGCACCGTCGGCTTTTGGGCCGTAGACCGGAATGTTCGCGGCGATCAGCGCATCGGCGAGACCGAGCGACAGCGGCACCTCGGGGCCGACGACGACGAAGTCCACCTGCTCGCGCTGGGCCAGCGCGACGAGTCCGGCGATGTCCTCGACGGGGATTGGGAAGCAGGTGGCGTCGCTCGCGATGCCGGCATTGCCCGGCGCGCAGAGGAGGCGCGGTTTTGCGGGCGAGGCGGCTAGGGAGCGGACGAGCGCGTGTTCGCGGCCGCCAGAGCCGACGACAAGGACGGAGGAGGGAAGATTCTTAGCCACGGAGGACACAGATGGACACGGATGCATCGCGGCGTAAAGCTACGCTTGGGGATTCCCTGTCACAATACCTGCAGCGTCTTGCGGTAGAAGCGGACGACCTCGTCGGGATCGTCGGTGAAGAGGAGGTAGTCGGTCATCCAGGCCGGGGCGCGCTTGGTGCCGATCATGGTCTTCACCTGCTTGCGGAGATCGCCCCAGAAGTTGGAGTTGAAGAACACGTAGGGCGTGCGCGGGCGGATGCCGAGCTTGAGGTTGCACATCTCGATGCCGATCTCCTCGAGTGTGCCGACGCCGCCGACGTTGAAGATGCAAAAATCCGCCGCCTCGAACCATTTCTGGCGGAAGTGGCGCGAGGATTCCTGGAAGGTGTTGAAGAAATCCACGCCGAGCTCGGGGGGCTGGGCCTCGAGTTCGAGGAAGCAGGCGCCGGTGAGCGCGCCCTTGCTGCGGGCCTGGTCGGTGGCGAGGCGCATGACGCCGCCACCGCCGCCGGTGAGCACGCCGACGTTGGGGCCGATGAAGCCGGTGAGCTGCTCGACGAGGCGCGTGATGCGCTCGGTGTCGGCCGCCTCGATGCCGACGGCCGAACCGTAGAAGGCGAGGATGGTGGCCTCCTGGAATTTGCGCGCCATCTCCTCGCGGACGAAGAAGCCGTGGCCCTTCTTGTAGGTGTGGACGTAGAGGTCCTTCGTCACGACGTCATACCAGTAGACCGAGATGCCGATGGCGTGGAAGGTGTCGAGGCGGGCGTGGGCGTTGCTCGAGAGGAAGTAGCCGTGGGTGCGCGAGGCCTGGCGGAAGATGATGCGCTTGAGCTTCACGTCGCCGATGCGGGTGATGAGCTCGATGTGCTCGAGCAGGTCGGGGAAATAGTCGATGATGAGCGTGTCGGCATCGGGGGCGGCGTTGTCGAGGGCCTGGATCATGGTGCGGCTGCCGACGGGGCAGGCGTCGCCCTCGAGGAACTTCTTGAGATCCTCGTTGGCGCGGACGAAGACGGCGCGGTTCTCCATCGTGCCGCTCTGGCCGCGGACGGTGATCTGGGTCTTGGGTTTGGCCGCGGCGGTGTCCAGAGGCGGGTTCTCGTCGAGGCACTTGAAGAGACTGGTGGCGGTGGAGAGGAGGCGCTGGCGCTTCTTGGTGAGGGTCTTGACCTCGGGATCGGAAAACGGCGGGGCGCGGAAGATGTCGACCGAGACCATCGGGTTCACGACGGGTTGGTCGCCGGTGTTGTAGATCTCGAGCATGACATTCGTGCCGAAGGTCTTGATCGGGTCGAGGAGGACGGCGGAGGTGTGGAGGCCGAAGTTGCCCTCGCCCTGGTTGAGGACGACGAAGTGCTCCTTCAAATACATGGAGCAGCTGGTCAGGATGCCGGATCGCGGCGGGATGGTGAGCGGCGAGGCGTCGTGGCGGATCTGGGCCTTGTCGAGGAAGGTGCGGCCGGCGTTGCCGCTGACGATATGCTCGAAGTTGAGGCGTGAGAGCTTGGGGGAGAGGGTGTAGCTGACCTGATGCGGGGTGAGGAAGACGCGGCCGCGCGAGTCGATGCTGATGGTGTTGGGCAGCTTGAGGTCGTTGTTCTGGATGGCGGCCCAGATCTCGGCGGTGGAGAGCTTGGCGGCGGCGGGCGCGTAGAAGAGGCGCCCGACGGGCGTGCCGGGGCGGAGGAGTTTTTTCCAGTAGGCGGCGTTGGGGAAATTGGCGTCGTAGATGAAGGCGTCGGCCTCGAGCAACAGGCGGTTCCCGTCGACGGTGGGGGCGCCGTGCAGGTGCATCTCGATGCCGATGCGGGCGAGGGAGCTGCGCTCGGTGAAGTGGATCTCGGCCAGACGGCCTTTCACGAAATCCATCTCGGCGGGGTGGCGCGGCCAGAAAGCGAGGGTGAGGGCGGCTTTGTCGCCCTTGCTCTTGACCGTCAAAATCTGGCCGTCGGTGCTGTGCCAGAATTGGTTTTCGTTCATGGGATTGGCGAGTTTGGTGAGGATAGGGGGGCTGACAAGCCCGGGGTTACGGTGGCGGCAGCG
>DAORVZ010000099.1:0-6582 GCA_035434005.1 Lacunisphaera sp. | reverse complement strand
TCACAGGTCCACGACCGGGTGCTCAACACCCGCCGCTTCGAGATCCTCGAGCGCTCCGACGCCGACGCCCTCGCCACCGAGGCCGCTGCTTCCGGCGGTGCCTTCGCCTTCAACAAGGCGGACTACGTCATGACCATCCGCGTGGACTCGTTCAACGACCGCATGGAGGAGCGCAAGCTCGCCTCCCTGGGCAAGACCATCCGCGCCCGCGTCATCGAGCTCTCCGCCGTCGCCAAGATCACCGAGGTCGCCACCCAGCGCGCCGTCGCCAGCGCCAACTTCAAGGTTTCCAAGCGCGACTCCGAGAACCGCTCCGAGAACACCACCGAGCGTGTGGGCGAGGCCTCCGATGACCTCATGATCCAGGCCGTCGCCGAGATGGCGCAGAAAATCGCTGTCCGCGCCGCCGACGTCGTCTCCCCCGCGCGTATCATCGGCAAACGCGACAAGACGGTGACGATCAACCGCAACGACCAGTCCGGCATCGAGGTCGGCCAGACCTGGGAAGTCTACATGCTCGGCGACGAACTCGTCGATCCCGACACCGGCGATAAGAGCCGCGAGGAAGTCCTCGTCGGCAAGGTCAAGGTCACGCGCGTGACCCCGCAGAATTCCCAGGCCGAGATCCTCGAGGACACCGGCATCGACCGCGGCGCCGTCGTCCGCCTCGTGGCCGGCGAGGACGAGTCGTAACACCCCGCGATCACCCGCTTCGCCTGCTCACCCCGTTATCCCTAGTATTATCATGCACACACCTACCACGCACCTCCGGAGCCTCCGGTTGGGTCAGGTTGCCGGCGCCCTCGCGCTCGCCCTGCTCACCGGCTGCGCCAGCTACGAACAGCAGACCCAGCAGTTCAGCAACTCCACCAAGACCGGCAGCTTCGCCGCCGCCGTCACCCAGATTGACCAGCAGGCAGCCAAGAGCGCCGGCAGCAAGGACGAGTTGGTGTTCCGCCTGGAGCAGGGCGCCACGCTGCTGACCGCCGCCATGGCCGACCCGACGCTGGTGCCCGACATCCGGCCCGCCCCCGCCGCCGCAAAGAAGGGCGAGGCCCCTGCGGCTCCGCTCCCCGAGCCGACCGCCGAGGAGGTGCATCAACACTACTTCACCCGCTCCGTCGCCGCCTTCGATGCCGCCGAGGCCAAGGTCACCGCCTGGGAGGAAGAGGCCAAGGTCAAGCTCGGCTCCGAGTTCGGCGCCGCCATGACCAACCAGGCCAATCTGCCGTATCGCGGCCGCGCCTACGACAAGGTGATGATGAACACCTACAAGGCCGTCGGCTATCTTGCCCTCGGCGACAAGGACAAGGCCCGCGTCGAGCTCAACCGCTCGCTCCAGCGCCAGCGCGACGCCGTCGAGGCCAACTCCAAGCGCATCGTCGCCGTCCAGGACGAGCAGGAGAAGGCCGCCCGCGGCGAACTGAAGGACGAGAAGGGCAAGTCCGCCGCCTACGATTCCTCCCGCGCGCTCAACGACCCGAAGACCGGTGCCGGCCTGCAGGCCGCCCTCGACGCCTCGCTCGCGCCCATGAAGCCCTACGGCGACTACGTGAACCCCTTCTCTGTGTTCCTCGACGGTCTGTTCTTCACCGTCCTCGGTGAGGGCGGCTCCGATCTGGAGCGCGGCCGCAAGTCCTTCGAGCGCGTCGCCGCGATGGTGCCCGAGAATCCCTTTGTGCGCGCCGACCTCGATGCCGCCGCCAGCGCCGCCGAGGGCAAGGCCCCCGAGGGCGTGACCTACGTCATCTTCGAGACCGGCACCGCCGCCGCCCGCGAGCAGGTGCGCGTCGACATCCCGACCTTCGTCGTGAGCAGCCGGATGCCCTATGTCGGCGCCGCCTTCCCGAAGCTGAAGTTCAACGAGGCCTACGTGCCTAACCTGGGCGTCAAGGCCGGCGAGACCACGGTCAACACCGCCACCGTCGCCAGCATGGACAGCGTCATCGCCAACGACTTCAAGAACGAGTGGCCCGCCATCGTCACCAAGACGGTGATCACCACCGCCACCAAGGCCATCATCGCCGCCGTCGTGCAGAAGGCCGCCGAGGATCGCGGCGGCATGTGGGCCGGCCTCGCCGCCGGCCTGATCATGGGCGGCATCAACTCCGCCACCAACATCGCCGACACCCGCACCTGGACCTCCCTGCCCAAGGAGTTCCAGTATGCCCGCCTCGCCACGCCGGAGAGCCGCGAGCTCACCCTCGACGCCGGCGGCGTGCAAAAGACCGTTGCCCTGGCACCAGGCGCGGTTAACGTTGTCTATGTCAAATCGGCGTCACCCACCGCGCCGCTGCTCGTCTCCTCCTTCGTCCTCAAGTAAATGAAAACTCCCTCCCTCCTCCGCCTCGGCGGAGCCCTCGCGGTCACGGCCCTGGCGCTGCTTTTCGGCGGCTGCCAGAACGTGAACACCTACGAAAACGCCGAGTCCCGCGCCACGCCGACCTATGTCGCCGACAAGCGCGTGATCACCGACAACACCCTCGCCGGCAAGCTGCGCGTGGTCTCCGTCAACCAGGCCACCGTCTCGGGCAACCTGCTCAAGATCCAGGCCACGGTCGAGAACCTCACCAGCAAGGCCCGCACCTTCAACTACAAGTTCGAGTGGATCGACCAGGACGGCATGGCCGTCAATTCCCCGAACGAAGTGTGGAAGGCGCTGAACCTCCAGGGCCGCGAGACCTCCACGATTTCCACCGTGGCCATCTCCCCCAAGGCGGTGGATTTCAAACTCAAGTTCCGCGAGTAACCCTTACCATCCATGAAACTGACCATTCCCTCCAAACAACTCGCCACCGTGCTGGCCGTCGGCTCGCTGCTGATGCTCACCGGTTGCGAATCCCCGACCGAAACCCGCACCGTTGATGCCAAGGGCCCCGACGTCATCAACACCTCGGCCATCAACACGCAGGACTGGGCCAACGCCTCCGACCAGTTGCTGGCCTCGCTGCTCTCCAGCGAAGCCCTCAGCCACGCGCCGCGCTCGCCCGCCATCCTCGCGGTGGACCGCATCATCAACAACACCCAGCTCATGGTCGACACCGACCTGCTGATCAAAAAGATCCGCGTCGGCCTCACCCAGACCGGCAAGATCGCCGTCACCAACACCCTGGGCCTCGGCGAGCGCGCCGTCGTCGCCAGCGAGGCGGCCGAGCTCGAGGAGATGCAGAGCGGCAAGAAGGCCAAGACCCTCGTGCCGGACTTCACGCTCTACGCGAAGCTCATCCAGCAGACCGACCGCAACAGCAAGCTGACGCAGAACACCTACTCGTTCCAGATGTCGCTGGTGCAGGTGAAGACCGGCCTGACGGTGTGGGAGGACGAGAAGCAGATCACGAAGCAGACGAAGGCGAAGCCCGCCCTCGGCTGGTAAGCGACCCGCCCAACCCTTCAAAACAAAACGCACCCGGTTCCGGGTGCGTTTTTTCTTTGGCTGGCCGGAAGGTCGCGGCGCTCAGTTCCCCGCCGGGATCGGCCGGCCATCCTTGTCGACCTCGATCTCGACCGGCACTTTGATGATGCGTCCGTCGGAGGTCTTTTCCTCGCGCCAGGTGCGGACGACGCGCCGCTCGTTGGTGAAGGTGGACTTGGCGGCGTCCTTGGCCCCCTCGACCACGCCGACCCCGAGGCCGACGACATTGCTGCCGACCGCCCCGACGACGGTGCCCACCGCGGTGCCGATGACCGGCCCGGGCTGGTTGCTGGTGACGCGGGCGTCGGGATTGGAATTGCAACCGGTCAGCACCGTGGTGCCGACGGCCAGCAGGACGGAGAATAGATGAGTTTTCATGGGAGAATTATCTGGCGGCAGGCTAGCGGGCAACGCCCAGGTCGCAATCCTGGAATTGGAGTTCAAGCGGGCAAAACCTGCCGTTTGGCGGCATCGGGATGGGGCCGGTAGAACAGCGCCGTGCGGCCGACGGCACCGACGCATAGGCACGGCGTCTCGGTGGCCATGCGCGCGCACAGCGTGGCGCGCTCTTCGCGGTCGGCCGTCTCGAAACGCACCTTCACCAGCTCGCGGGTGTCGAGCTGGCGGTTGAGCTCGCCGTAGAGCGCGGGCGTCGGGCCCTGCCGGCCGATGCGGAGCGAATCGCTGAGCACCTGGCCGAGGCCGCGCAGCTTGGTTCTCTGGGCGCCGGTGAGAGTGGGAAGTTCGTTCATGGTTTGAAAGTGTCCAACGACAGTTCACGCCATTGACCGGCGGGCAGCTCGTCGAGTTCCAAATGCCCGAAGCGCGCCCGGTGCAGCGCCAGCACCTCCACGCCCTGGCTGGCAAACATGCGGCGCACCTGGTGGTAGCGGCCCTCGGTCAGCGTCAGTTCGGCCTCGCGGGGGGTGATGATCCGCAGCACCGCCGGCGCGCACGGCGCCTTCTCCTTCGGCAGGAGCAGCGTGCCACTGGCGAAGAGCGGGATCAGCGCTGGAGCGAGGTCGGCGTTCACGGTGGCGCGGTAGACCTTCGGCACCTTGTGCTTGGGCGAGGTGAGCCGGTGCACGAGATCGCTCTGGTCGGTAAGCAGCAGCAGTCCGCTGGTGTCTTTGTCGAGCCGGCCAATGCTGGTGATCTGCGGGTTGCGCGCGCGCCAGCGGGGCGGCAGCAGCGAGTAGACGTTCGGCCCCTCGCGCTCGTCGTGGGAGCAGACCAGTCCCACGGGCTTGTGCACGAGAAGCAGCAGGCCGGCGGGGTGATCGAGCGGCTCTCCGTCCACGCGGACGTCCGCCGGTTCGGCCTTAACGCCGCAATCATCCGGGATCTCGTCGCGCACCGTCACCCGGCCACTCTGGACCCACGCGCGGGCCTCCCGGCGGGAGCAGTAGCCGAGGTTGGCGAGGAGTTGGTCGAGCCGGCGCATCAGGCAGGCATTAGCCACGAAACTCCGGTAAACGCCACGAAAACAATCGGCGCGGTCGGGCGATACTCTCGACTGATTCGCAGTGCGTCGGCATGACTCGCTCTACCAGATGCATCGGAAACCGGCGAGAGCGAGGCGCGGGGTGCCGGTGTTGACGAGACCGTCGGCGCTGCGGCCGGTCTCGATGCGAGCATCGCCTAGATTCTCAATGGCGAGAAACCACTCGCCCGGTCCGGCGACGAAGCGTGCGGCAAAGTCGGCGATGACCACGGTGCCGAGAGTGAGCTGATTCTCGTCGTCCTCGAACTGTCGGCCGATGGCCCGGAGGCGCGGCGTGAGCGTGAGTTTGCCCATGCACCACTCCGCGCCGAGGCTCGCGCTGTGGCGTGGCACCTGCGCCAGTCGTTTGCCTGCCAGCGCCGGGGCGAGAGTGGCGCGTTGCACGGTGGCATCATTGTAGAGGTAGGCCGCGTTGAGTGAGAGCGACGGGACGGGGCGCCATTCCGCAGTGAGCTCGAGCCCGCAGACGCGCAGGCGGTCGAGGTTGAGGCGTTGTCGACCGGTGCCGCCGGCAGGAACGAAACCGACGATGGGGAAGGAGCCGGGGCCGCGGGCGATGGTCACGTTGCCCACCGCGTCGCGCAGCTCACTGGAGAAAATCGCGGCGCCGAGGGTGAGTTTGTCGCGGGTGTAATCAGCGCCGAGCTCTGCACTGGTCACATGTTCGGTGCCGAGGGCGGCGTTCGCCTCGGTGATGACATTGCCGACGCGGAAGGGACGGTAGAGTTCGTTGAGTGTGGGGCGGCGGAAGGCCTGTTGGGCGGCGGCACGGAGCCGCCACTCCTTGGCGGGCGTCCAGACGAGTCCTGCGCTCGGGCTGAATTCCAGGCCGTCGCGATCCGCATAGTGGTCGTCGCGCAGCACGGCCGCGGTGGCGCGGTCGGTTTCGCGGCGATGACCGTCGGTCTCGCGCCATGCATCGAGCCGGGCGCCGAGGGTGAGTCGCCAGCCGGGAGTGAGGGCGCGCTCGTGCAGGGCGAACAGGCCGGCGAATGCCTGCGTGCCGCCGGCGATGCGTCGGCGGGTGAAGTCGCCGGCCGTGAAGCTGAAGTGCTCGCGCGTTTCGCCGGTCACCCGGCGTAGATCAAGGCCGGCACTGGTGCGGGCGTTGCTTGGATGCGACCATACGCCAGTCCACGCGGCACCGAGCGCGGTGGCGGGCACGGCGAACTGGTCGCTCGCCGGCGTCTCGGTGGTGCGGGTGGCGTTCACCGAGCCGAAGGTGCTGCTGAACGACTGTTCCTGGGCGTAGGCGAGGGCGGTCCACGAGAAGTTTTCCCCGGATTGCGCCGTGAGCGCGACTGAGCCGAAGTCCTCGTCCGAGGCGTTGCGTTGGTAGGCCGTGCCGTTGCCGCGTTTTTCGTGAAAAATCCGGCCGGTGACGGTGAGGGTGGCCAGTTCGCCGACCGGCTGCGTCCAGCGGGCGGACAGCCAGCGGTGCTTGCTCCACGCGGCGATATCCACCGGGCCGCGATCCTCCGGCGCGACGAGCGAGAATCCATCGGTGGCGAAATCACGGCCGGTGAGCTGCAGCGTGCCCGCACCCAGGGGTTGGACGATTGTGAGCTCGGCGCTGTGCGTGGAGAAATCCCCCGCGGTCGTCACAAAACGTCCGCCGCCCGCGGAACCTTTGTAACCTATTAGGTTACAAGTGCCGGATTCGCTC
>DAORVZ010000098.1:0-6593 GCA_035434005.1 Lacunisphaera sp. | reverse complement strand
CGCTGGCGCACGCGCCGTGGCACGGGTGGACGCCGACGGACATGATCTTCCCGTTTTTCCTGTGGATCGTGGGCGTGGCGATGGCGCTGTCGTTTGCGCGAAGGGTGGAGCAGGGGGCGGACCGCGGGGCGCTCTTCCGGCATGTGCTGGTGCGCTCGGCGATCATCTTCGGGTTCGGCCTGTTTCTCGCGGCTTTTCCGTTCGGCCTGCTGCCGGCGCACAACTTCTCGCTCGAGAAGCTCCGGATCCCCGGCGTGCTGCAACGCATCGCGCTCTGCTACCTCGCGGCCGGAGCGATTTTTCTGCGCACGACGTGGAAAGGGCAACTCGGCTGGGTGGCGGGGCTGTTGCTCGGATATTGGGCGCTGCTCACGCTCGTGCCGGTGCCGGGTCACGGCGCCGGTGTCCTCGAGCCCACGGGCAACCTCGCGTGGTGGATCGATTCGCATGTGCTCGCCGGGCACACGTGGAGTGGGGCGCCTGCGCCGGGCTTCGATCCCGAGGGGATTTTGTCCACGATTCCTGCCATCGCCACGACCCTGCTCGGTGCGGCCGCGGGGCACCTGGTGCGGACGGTCAGCGGACCGGCTCTCTCGCTGCGGTTGGTGCGCGACGGCGTGGTCTTGCTCGCGGTGGGCGCAGCGTGGGGCCTCGTGTTTCCGATCAACAAAAGTCTGTGGACGAGTTCCTACACGGTGTTCATGGCCGGGTGGGCCATGGTGTTGCTCGGCGGCTTTCACTGGCTGATCGACGTGCGCGGCTGGCGGCGCTGGGCGACGCCGCTTGTCATCTACGGCTCCAATGCGCTCGCGATGTTCGTGCTGGCCGGCCTGGTCGGCAAACTGCTCTTCCTCATCAAGTGGACCGGCGCGGACGGCAAGGCCGTGACGCTGAAGACCTGGATCTACCAGGGGTGCTTCGTGCCGCTGGCCAGCCCGGTGAACGCGTCGCTGCTGTTCGCCATGGCGTTCGTGCTCGTGTTCCTCGTCATCGCCTGGGCGCTGTGGCGGAAGAAGTGGTTCCTGAAGATTTGAGACAGGGATTGGACAGAATTGGCAGAATGGTGAGTCATTCTGTGTATTCTGGTAATTCTGTCCAAAACGACTGGCTAGAACGCAGCGGACTTCAGGAACTCGGCCGGTGAGTAGCCCTTGAAGGCCTCGATGGCCTCGTATTCGGCGAGACCGAGGGCGTTGTAGGCCTGGGCCAGCCGGCGGCTGCGGTCCTCGGTGCGTTGCCAGAATTCGCGGCGGTCCTCGCCCAGGAAAAGCGCCTGATCCTTCTGGGTCTCGTGGCGGAAGATGGCGCGGCGGCGGCGGAGCACCTCCTGCGGACTGAGCGGCACGGCGAGGTCGATCTCGTCGAGCGGCCACTCGGCCCAGGCGCCGCGGTAGAGCCAGAGCTCGGTGTCGGCCAGCCACGCGGCCTTGGCGGTGGCCGCGGCGGCGAGGGCGTCGCGCAGCACCTGGAGGCACAGCCGGTGCGTGCCGTGCGGATCGTCGAGGTCGCCGGCGGCGTAGATGAGGTGCGGTTTGAACTGCTCGAGCAGGGCGCTCAGGCGGGCGACATCGTCCTTCCCGTAGGAGCGGGCGCGGGGCGCGGCATTGTAGAGCGGCAGGTCGAGGAAATGCAGGCGCGATTCCGGCACGCCGCAGACGCGCGCGGCGGCGATGGCCTCATGGCGGCGGATCAGGCCCTTCCAGGCCAGCAGCTCGGGCGTGGCCGGCAGTGCCGAGCCGTTGCCCAGACCGGCGCAGACTTGGTCGAGCAGTCCGCGCTGCCCGGAGGCAACCAGTCCGCTGTCGCGCGCAAAGGCCAGCAGGTGCCACAGCGACTCGTCGGAGACGGCAGAGGCACCCGAGACCTCGTAGGCTATGTGCACCTCGTGGCCCTGGTCGACCAGGCGGCAGAGCGTGCCGCCCATGGAGATGACGTCGTCGTCGGGGTGAGGGGAAAGCACGAGCACGCGTTTGGGGAACGCGGTCGCCGACGGCGCGCGGAGCGGCCGCACCGGGGCGTCGCCGGGCTTGGTTTTCTTCGGGTCGCGCCCGCCGGGCCAGCCGGTGATGGTGTGCTGCACCTGGTAGAACCCGATGAGGTTTGCGTCGTAGGCCGAGCCGTGGGTGCGCAGCAGATCCTGCAGGCCGGTCTCGTTGTAGTCGTCGTCAGTGAGTTTGAGGATCGGCTTCTGGCGGAGCTGTGAGAGCCAGAGGATGGCGCGGCGCGTCATGCGCTCGTCCCAGGCGAGTCCCTGGTCGGAGAGCGGGCCGACGAGCCACGGTGTGCGGTAACGGGTGAGCGAGCCGGCGGCGGCGGCATCGAGCACGAAGAGGGCGGCGGGGTGTTCCTGCAGGAAGGACGCGGTGACGTGGTTGTTGACCTCGCCCTCGGCGGCGGCGCGCACGATGTCGGCCTTGTGCTGGCCCCAGGCCATCAGGACGACGCGGCGGGCGTTCATGATCGAGCGGACGCCCATCGTCAGCGCGTGGCGGGGCGTGCCGGCGTCGCCGCCGAAGTCGCCGGCGGCGTCGCGGCGCGTGAGCGGGTCGAGCGTGACCAGCCGCGTGAGCGAGTGGCGGGCGCTGCCCGGCTCGTTGAAGCCGATGTGGCCGGTGCGGCCGATGCCGAGGATCTGCACGTCGAGGCCGCCGGCGGCCGCGATCATCGCCTCGTAGGCGGCGCAGTGCGCGTCGACTTCGGCCTTCGGCACCGTGCCCGAGGGCAGGTGGGTGCGGGCGGGGTCGATGTCCACGTGGTCGAAGAGGTGGGTGCGCATGAAGCGCCGGTAGCTCTGCGCGTGGTCCGGCGCGATCGGGTGGTATTCGTCGAGGTTGAAGGTTGTGACGTTGGCGAAGCTGAGACCCGCCTCGCGATGGAGCCGCACCAACTCGGCATAGAGGCTGATCGGCGTGGAGCCGGTGGCCAGGCCGAGGACCACACCGCGTTGCTCGGCTTGGCGCTGCCGGATCAGCGCGGCGATCTCCGCGGCCACCGCCCGGGCTGCTTCCTGACTGTGCGCGTAGACGGACAGGGCGACCTGCTCTTGATGACAGCGTTCGAGGATGGTGATGGGCATGGCGGAAAGGGGAGGGGCGAGCGCACAGAATAAGGCTGGCACTCGGGCTGACAAGTAGCAGAAATGACGAAGTTTTTGACGAAAATGCCAACTCGCTCCCCGCCTGATCTCACCAAGCTGGTGGCCCGGCTCCCGCAGCCCCTGCACCAACTGCTCGGCCGCCCGGCGGCTCATGTGACCCTGCCGGACAACATCGTGTGCTTCCAGCGGCAGTCGGCGACGGACCTCAACAAGCCGCGGCGCGGGCGCGCGCTGCATCACCGTTTTGTGCTCATCTGCGCGCTGCGGACGGCGGTCACTGTCTGTGTGGACAATCAGAATATCCGCCTGACTGACGGGCAGGGCCTGTTGGTCTTCCCTTTTCAGTTTCATCATTATTCCGAAGCCCAGCGCGAGAAACTGTCCTGGCTTTTCGTGACATTTGAGCTGCCCGAGGCGGAGGAGCTGGCGGTGCTGCGCTACCGGCCGTTCGAGTTGACGCCGCCCCTGCAGTCGCTCGCCGCCGAGTTGGTGGAGTCCTACGAAAACGAGCGCGCCGCCGACATGCCCGTGTTGCTGCTGGCGCTGTTTCTCGCGCGCCTGCGGCGGATCAAACCGGCCGGGCATCCGGCGGCAGCCGCCGCTGCGGCGGTGCCGGGTCTCATCCTGCGGGTCAACCAGATCGCCCAGCGCCAGGGCGAGCATCCCAACCTGAGGGAGATCGCCCGGGCCCTCGGCATCAGCCCGAGCCACCTGCGCGCGCGCTTCCGGGCCTCCTGCGGCGTGAGCATCGGCCGGCACCTCCGGCACCTCCGCCTCGAGCAGGCTTGCGGCTTGCTCCGGCTCGGGCCGCAGCGCGTGTCGGAGGTCGCCGAGCAATGCGGATTCAGCTCCATCTATAGTTTTAGCCGCGCCTTCCGACTGGCCTACGGCGTCTCGCCGCTGGCCTACCGGCACAGCGGCCGGGCCGCCCCGGGCCGCCGCTTGCGCCGACGAAAATAGGCCCGCTTGGCCGCCGAAGGGCATTGGCGGGAATGATGAACTATTTAACATAATTGCCAGCTGGCGGCGGCTTCCGCTCTGGGTTGGCCGGAGCGACCGGGCGCGGCCCGGAAATTTTCTTGGATGGGCCGGGCGCATGTTCTATGGCTCCGCACCACACCTAACCAGCGCGGCCCAGCCCCAACCACCCCGGGCCGCGTTAACACCCCATACCGATGATCTGCACTATCGTGAGTCGTTTGTCCGTCCGGCTGTTGCGTGCCGCAACGAGCCTGTTGAGCCTGACCGTTCTGTTCCTGATCGCCGCGCCGGCCTCGTCGGCGCAGACCACCGCCGGTCGTCTGGCCGGCACGGTGACGAGCAATGCCACCGGCAACGCCCTGCAGGGCGCGCGCGTCTCGCTGCCCACCCTGGGCAAAACCACGCTGACCGACAGCGCCGGGCATTTCGTCTTTTTCGACGTGCCATCCGGCGAGGTCAATGTCGTCGCCTCCTATTCCGGCTTCGACGAGGGCAGTGCCACCGTCGCCGTCGGTTCGGCGGCCGGCGCCGAGGTGGCGCTCGGGCTTAACTCGACCAACGTCGTCGCCCTGGAAAAATTCACCGTCTCCACGGTCAAGGAGGGCCAGGCGCTCGCCGTCACCGAGCAGCGCAATGCCTCCAACATCAAGAATGTCACCGCAATCGACGAGTGGGGCACCGAGCCGACGCAGAACGTCGCCGAGCTGCTGACCCGCATGCCGGGCATTTCCTTCAGCGTGGATGAAGACAACCTGATGAATTACATCTCCATCCGCGGCCAGCCGAACACCTTCACCACGCTGAACATCGATGGCATGTCCTCGACCGGCGTGAGCGCCTTCGGCCGCGCCCCCTCGTTCCATTCCTTCTCGGCCTCGACCATCGAGCAGATCGAGCTCATCTCGGGCCAGACCCCCGACAAGCGCGCCGACTCCCTCGGGGGCACGGTCAACCTGAAGTCCCGCTCGCCGCTCGCCATGAAGGAGAAGCGCCGCATCAACTACACGCTGTCGGGCTCCTGGGCGGCCTCCTGGGGCGACCGCAACGTGCCGCTCAAGGATCACCCGTTCGGCCCGGATCTCAGCGTGAGCTACACCGAGGTGTTCGACGTCCTCGGCGGCAAGCGCAACCTCGGCGTCCTCGTCACCGCCTCCTATCAGGAAATCGTCCGCCCGTTCGACTACGACCTGCTGCAATATGAGAACACCACCAACGCGGTCGCCGCGTTCCGCGATTACGACAAGCGCAGCGGGCTGAACCGGCGCTTCATCGAGGCCTTCAGCGCCCGCGTCGACTACCGCTGGCGCGAACACAGCACGTTCTCCGCGCGTTTCCTCTACAACGCCGGCGACGAACCCTACTTCCAATACACCTACGTCAACCCGTTCTACTCAACCAGCGCGGTGCCGTATGATCCGACCACGAATCCCACGGGCGGCATCATGCCCGGCTACACCGCCAACCGCACCGAGATCCGTCCGGCGGGCAATGCCCAGTTGCTGCTCACACCGCGCCGCTTCGCCTTCACCAGCCGCAATCCCACTGGGACGCTCACCGGCGAGCATAACTTCGGCCGGCTGAAAATCGAGGAGGCCCTCCGCTGGTCGAACACGGTCTGGAACTCCTCCGCCGGCCGCGACAACGAAGGCGGCCAGCTGACCATGCGCACCTTCGCGCCCATCGGCTTCATCCTCGACAACACCGACCTCAACGGCCGCGTCTTCACCCAGACCGCCGGCCCCAGCGTCTACGACGCGGCGAGCTACGTCTCGACCCTGGTCGCCAACGCCAACACGACCACGCAGCCCGTCCCCACCACCTCGACGAATCTCGTGAAGCGCGACTCCGAGAACCGGACCAACGAGGTCAGCGCCTACCTCACCGCCAGTTACGCGCTCGACACGAAGTGGCCCATCGTTCTGAAGACCGGCTTCGACACGCAGAACAAGCGCGTCAACTTCCGCAACAAGAACCCCCGCCGCTACTACGCGGTGCCGGGCACGATCCTCTCCGGCGCGCTCATGCCTCTCACCGAGTTCGACAAGCAGAACGCCCCCGCCGGCCAGCGCGTGCCCGCGTTCGACCCGGTGGCCATCACCTCGCAGCTCGGCAACTCGGCCATCTGGTATGAGGACGTGAACTACACCGCCGTGCAGCAGCGCACCACCCGCCGCCTCTTTGAGGAGGGGGTCGATGCCGCCTTCCTCCAGGCCGACGCCAAGATCGGCAAGCTCCGCGTCGTCGGCGGCGTGCGCGGCGAATGGGTGAACCTTGAGACCTTCACCTTCTTCCGCGCCCGCACCACGCCCATTGCCGTGCAGCCCGACCACTTCCTGCGCGCCGCTATGGACTATCAGAGTGCCTCCGCCGACGGCCGCTATGCCAAATACTTCCCGAGCATCCACCTCGCCTACGACATCACGCCCAACCTCAAGGCCCGCGCGAGCTGGTCCACCAGCTACGGCCGCCCGACCTATCAGCAGCTCATACCCGGCGTCACCGCCAACGACACGGC
>DAORVZ010000097.1:0-6684 GCA_035434005.1 Lacunisphaera sp. | reverse complement strand
TTCCTGGCTGGCGGGCTGGATTCACGCGCCCGCCGATCACGCGGTGACCGACCTCCGCGTGTGGGTTGACGGCCGGCCCTTCCTCGGCCTCTGGGGTCTGCCCCGGCCCGACCTCGATCGCCGCCTCCTCGGCCGACCCGGTCCGCCCTACGCTGGCTTCTCCTGCCTGCTCTCGCCGCACCGTGGCGCCTCCCGGCTCCGGCTTGAGGCGCGCGACGCCCAGGGCCAATGGCATGAGCTTTTCCGCACGGCCATCACCGTCGCACCCGAGGCGCCAGCCGCACCCGCCGCGCCGACGCTGGCCGACCTGCTCCCCCTGCTCCTGCCCGACTGCCTGCGCCGCCTGGGCCAAAAGCCGGGGGCTAATCTGGCCGAGCTGGCCGATGCCGCTGTGGCCGCCGCCTTGGGCGAGCCCCTCAATGCGCTGCCCGTGCCGCCTTTCCACGGTGCCCTGGAAGAGCCGCAAGCGGTCGGCCGCATCCGCTACGGCCGGCTCGCGGTCACGGGTTGGCTCGCACATCGCACCGCGCGGATCACCCGTCTCACGGCCATCGCCGATGCGCTGCAGGAATCACCCCTGCTCCACGGGCTGCCGCGGGCGGATGTCGGCGGCGTCTTCGCCGACTTGCCCGGGCGGGAGACCGCGCAGTTCGCCGGTTACGTGGATCTGCCCTCCGGCCTGGCCGCCCCCGCCCTGCTCAAGGTTCTGGCGGAACTGGACAATGGCGAGCGCCACCTCGTCTTTGCGCAGCGCTTCACGCCGCAGATCATCGCCGGCACCGAGGCGCCGCTGCCGCCACTGTCCCGCCGGCTCTTCGCCCGCACGCTGTGGGCCTTGCGCGGTGCCGCCGGCCGGCACCGGCTGCGCCTCGGTGGTGCCGCGCTCCTCGCCGCCAGCCGTGCGGCCTGGGCCGCCTGGGAGGCCGAGGCCCCCGTTCCGCCGCGCCGTCCCGCGGCCGTGGTCGGGCCCGCTCCGGACTCGCACGCCCCGCTCGGCCGCGTGCTCATCGTCAGCCACAATCTCAACTTCGAGGGCGCGCCCTGGTTCATCTTCGATCTCGCCCAACACTACCGCACGGCGCGGGGCGCGACCGTGCGCGTGGTCGCGCCGCAGGATGGCCCGATGCGGCGCGTATTCGAGGCGGCGGGACTGCCGGTGAGCGTGGTGGAGGTGTCCGCCGCCTTGGGCGCGGACTCGCCCGCCGCCTTCGCGGAGAAGCTCGCCGCCGCCACGGCCGCGCTGCCTTGGGCGGAAACCGATCTCGTGGTGGCCAACACCATGGTCGCCTTCTGGGCCGTGCCCGCCGCCCTCCGCCGCGGCCGGCCGGTGCTGCTCTACGTGCACGAGAGTTCGCCCGTGCGCCGCTTCTTCGCGCCGCTGCTCGCGCCCGCGCTCTTCCCGGTCGTCGAGGAGGCCTTCCGCCGCGCCACCCGCGTCGTGTTCACCGCCGCCTCCTCCCACGCCGTCTTCCGCCACCTCGACCACGGCCAGTTCGTCCTGCTGCCCAGCTGGATTGATCTCGCGCGGATCGACACCTTCGCCGCCGCCCACGAACCCGCCGCCCTCCGCCGCAAGCACGGCCTCGATCCCGCCGCCGTGCTCGTCGTCAACATCGGCACCGTTTGCGAGCGCAAGGGCCAACACACCTTTCTCCAGGCCGCCACGCTCCTGCGCGACGAGCTGCTGCGGCTCTGCCCCGGCCGGGGCGTCCGGTTCGTCGTCGTCGGCTCGCGACCGGGCCTCTATCTCGACGCACTCCGGCAGGAGACCACACTGACCGGCCTCGACCTGGTGGACTTCGTGCCCGAAACGCCCGACATCCACGACTTCTACCGACTCGCCGATGTCTTCGTGTGCACGAGCTTCGAGGAATCCTTTCCCCGCGTCATCCTGGAGTCCGCCGGCTACCGGCTGCCAATCGTGACGACCAACGTGAACGGCATCGGCGAGATGCTGACGGATGAGGATGCCTGGCTGGTGCCGCCCGGAGACCGCCACCAGCTCGCCGCCGCGCTCCGCTCCGCGCTCGCCGCCTGGCAGGCTGGCGACCGCACGCGGCCCACGCGCGCGCGCGCCGCCATCGAGCGGCGCTACGCCGCCACCGCCGCCCTGCCCTTGCACGCCGCGCTCGCCCGTGCCGTGATCAACGTCTGAATCCAATCCCATGCACGAAGGCCCCTGCACGTTTCACAACCTCGAATGGCCGCCGGATGGCGCCACCGTTGCCGGTCCGGTCGTCTGGCTGTGCGGCTGGGCCGTGGGCCGTCCCGGCACGAGCCTGACCGATATTCGCGTGCGCACGGTCGCGGGCGCTCATCTCGGCGTGCTCGGCCTGCCCCGCACCGACCTGGCCGCGCATTTCGAGCCGGGCCGCGCCTGGCTGCCGGCCGAGTTCGTCGTCGGCGTGCCGTTGGCTGACGGCCCGGCCGAGATTACCATCGAGGTCATGGACGCCGCCGACAACTGGCACCTGCTGCAATCACTGCGCCTGAATGTGTCGCCGGGCGGCGCCGCCAGCCCGCGCACCGGGGGCGAGGTCATCCCGCAACCCGGCGGCAGCTGGACGTTGCGCGGCACCCACCTGCCCTTTCACGGTCACCTCGACGATCCGGCGGTCACGCACGGGCTGCTCGCTCCCTTTGGCTGGCTGTTGCACGAGGGCCAGCCGATCCGTCGCCTGCTGGCCACCGTCGATGGCCTGATATTCCACCACCTCGCCCACGGGCTGACGGATGCCTCGCTCGCCGCCAAGGTGCCGCACCTGCCGGCTGCCGCCACCGCCCGTTTCCTGGGCAGCCTTGATCTGCCTGTCACCGTGCCGGCCCCCGCCCTGCTGCGCATCTACGCCGAACTCGGCGACGGCTCCACGCACCTCTGCTTCGCCCGCCGGGTGCCGCCCGGCGAGGCCCGGCCAGTCCCCGCTGCCGCCGCCGCTCCGGCCGCTCTGGCCACCCTGGCGGCACTGCCTGCCCGCAGCTCGGGCCGCCCACACCGCCTGCTGTTCGTGACCGGCACGTTGGAGCCCGAGGATGCCGCCCTCCGCGCGCTCGACCTCGCCCGCACGGTGGCCCACGGCGGCCAATGGGTCGCCCGGCTCATCACCGCCGAGGACGGCGCGCTTCGCCAGGCTTTCGAGGACGCCGATTGCCCCGTCCAGTTCGTGGATCTGCGCGCGCTCTTCGCCGGTCGGCCCGGCGCCGCCGACCAACTCACGCGACAGATCTGGTGGTCGCACCTGGATGCTGTCGTCTGCTTCGACGACGTGAGCCGCTGGATCGAGGCTCCGGCCCGTGCCCGCGGCCTGCCCGTGCTGTCCGACCCGGCGGCCCAGACCGCCTGGGTGCCGCCCGGCGTATCCTGGACCCACGATCCCGCCGGCCCGCTGGTCGCGCCAATCCGCGGGCTGGCCGCGTGCGGCGCCAGCGTGCTGCTGCGCGCCGGCGACCACCTCGCCCGGCATCACGTCAACACGCTGGCCGGCCGGCGCATCCACCTGACCGCCCTTGGTGCCACCGAGGAGGAACGGCGCTTCCTCGCGGACGTGGAGCTGAACCGCCCGGCCTTGTTCACCACCGAGCCGCCGCCCTCCGGCCTCGCGGCCGTGGTCAACCCCGCCTGGGAGCGCCCACCGGTGCGCGCCCTGCTCGCCGCGCTGGATGCCGGCGTGCCGCTGATCACCACCCGGGTCGGCCTGCCGGCGGGCTTCGGCCCGCACGAGGCCGCGCTCATCCACGCCGGCCCGGCCCTCGCCCTCGCGCACGCCATCACCGACGTGCTGGCCAATCCCGCCGCCGCCCGGCGGCGGGCCATCGCCGCCCGGATGATCGCGGCGACGCACCACGCCTTTGCCGACGCCAGCGACCGCTGGTTTGGCGCGCTGCGGGCGGCCATCGCCGCGCCGCGCTGACCCGCTCCGCGCGGGGCTTGCCCTGATCGGCGGGCTCCGTTTTCCTGCTCGCCCGCATGAACGAGAACAACGCCTACATCTTCGACATCGAGGAGCCCACCAACTGGGTGTTCGCGGGCGAACAGGTCTGGGTTGCGGGTTGGTTCATCTCCAAGACCGGGGCGGTATTCACCGACATCCGCGCCGTGATCGAGGGCATTCCCTATCTGGGCATCCTCGGGATGCCGCGGCCGGAGATCGAGCAGCGCTACCGCGGCCACGCCGGGCTGCCGCACGCCGGCTTCCTGCTTCACCTCAAGCCGCCGCGCCGGGCGCGCGAGCTGCGGATCGAGCTGCGCGACGCCGGCCACAACTGGGTCGAGATCTGGCGCACGCCCATCAAGGTGCGCCATGGCGACCGCACCATCGGCCGGCTCGACCCGCGCGTCGTGCCCAAACAGCTGCGAAGGCTCCTCCAGGCTCGGCACGTGGATCCCGCCTCGGTCGAGCCCCTGGCCGAGCGCCTCGCCCTCGAGGCCGCTGCCGTCCCCCTCAATCCGCTGCCCAAGCCCCCTTTCCACGGTGCCCTCGAGCGCCCCGAGCTGGTGGGGGCGACGCAATACGGCAAGGTGCGCTGCGAAGGCTGGCTGATCCACGAGACGAAGAAAATCTCCCGGCTCATCGCCAGCACAGATCCCCTCGCCGAGAACGAGCTCGACTACGGCAATCGCGAGCGGCCCGCCGCTGCCGCGCTCTTCCCGGGGCATCCCCATGCCGCCCGCTCGCAGTTTTTCGGCCTGCTCGACATCGACGAGACGGCTCCCGGCCCCGCGCTGGTTAAACTCTTCGCCGAGTTCGAGGACGGCTCACGCGAGTTCGTGCTGGCGCGGCGCTTCCACGCCCGGCCCTGCACCGAGTGGGAGCAGCCGCTGCCTGTCTTCCACCGCGCCGACTTCCTCGCCGTCACGCGCGCTTTCCTCGGCGCCTGCCGTCGCCACGAGATTCGCCTGCGCCGGCCGGGCGAGCTCTGGCGCGCATTGCGCACCGCCTACCAGGATTTCCGCCGCGAGGCCCCGCGCTGGCAGCCGCCCCCGGCGGGCGCAAGGGATTCCTACGCGGACTGGATCGCCACCAACCGGCCCACGGGCAAGCTACGCCGGGCTTGGGCCGACGCCGCCACAGCCCTCCTGGAGCGGGGGCCAGTGATCACGCTGGTCATTGATACCAGCGCCGCCCCGCCCGGGCACGCCGCCGACCTGCTCCAGTCGCTCACCGCCCAAGCCTACCCGAAATGGGAAGCTTGGTTCGTCGGATCCGCGGCCCCGGCCTCGAATGATGCGCGCTGCCACCACGAGAAGTGCCCCGAAAGCCGGGACCGCATCCGGGCCCTCAACGCCGCCGCGCACCAAGCCACCGGCACCTGGCTGGCTTTCCTGCCCGCCGGTTCACGTCTCGCGCCGGACGCGCTGCTGGCCGTCGCCGAGCAGGCCGCCGCCCAACCGGCCATGGAATTCGTCTACACGGACGAGGACCAGATGGACGATGTGGGCGGGCGCTCGACGCCCAACTTCAAGCCTGACTGGAGTCCCAGCCTCACTTTGGCGGGCACCTTTCCCGGACAACTGTCCGTGCTGCGCCGGGAGCGTTTTCTTCAGGCCGGCTCGCTGCGCGAAGGTTTCGGCGAGGCGACCTGGACCGACCTGCTCCTGCGCGCGACCGATGAACTCACGGCGGATCGAATCGTCCACCTCCCGCTCGTGCTGCACCACGCCCGCGCCGGCTGCCCGGCCGCCCGCGACCTTGCCGATCCCGTTTACGAGCACACGCGCCAAGCCGTGCTGGCTGCGGTGCAGCGGCGGCACTGGCACGCCGAGCCTTTCCTGCCCGAGCTCGGCCACCAGCTGCGGCAGTGTTTCATGCAGCTGCGCTGGGCACCCCATCCGCCCGACCGCCGCGCCGTGACCATCGTCATCCCCACGCGCGATCGCCTGCACCTCCTGCAGGAGTGCGTGGAGCTGCTAGACGAGACGGTGGACTGGCGTTTCGCCAAGCTCGTCATCGTCGACGACCACTCCCGGGATGCCGACGCCGTGCGCTACCTCGACGCCATTCAGCGGCGCCAGGACCTGCGCTGCGTGGTCGTGCGGCCGGCGGATCGCGCCGCCCCCTTCAACTACTCGCACCTTGTCAACCTGGCGCTGCCACACGCCGATACGCCGCTGCTCCTCCACCTCAACAACGACGTCAACGCCCTTGAGCGCGGCTGGCTCGAAGAGATGGCCGGCTGGTTCGCGCAGCCAGATATCGGCGTGGTCGGCGCCAAGCTCATCTACCCCGACCGGACCCTGAACCACACCGGCATCGTGATCGGGCCGCACGGCGGCCTGGCCGACACACCCTATGCCCGGGTGTCTGAGCGGGAGGCCCCGCCGGCCTGGCAGGCGCTGGCACGCGAGGTCTCCGCCGTCACCGGCGCCTGCCTGATGACGCGCACCGACCTCTACCGGCGCCTCGGCGGTTTTGACGAGGCGGAGCTGGGCGTGGCCTACAACGACGTGGACTACTGCCTGCGGGTGCGCGCCGCCGGGCAGCGCGTGCTCTACACCCCGCAGGCCAAGCTCATGCACTGGGGCAGCGCGACGCGCGGCGTGACTTTCGACGCCGCCGAGCACATCGCCTTCGTGCGGAGGCACGGCGCCCTCCGCGATTCCTGCCTCAACCCGAACCTCGCACTGGAGGCTGGCCGACTCGCGGTGCGGGGCGACCGCTTTGTCCACGGCCGCCGCGCCGGCCGGCT
>DAORVZ010000096.1:0-6729 GCA_035434005.1 Lacunisphaera sp. | reverse complement strand
CGAGGAGCATTTCTACGTCAGCGAGCCGGTTCGCGTCTACTTCGCCGACCACAAGAAGCGCCTTAAACGTGCCTACGGCAAATGGAAGAAGGTCTTCGCCGCCTGGCGCGAAGCGCATCCTGATCGGGCCGCTCTCCTCGACCGCGCGGGCCAGCAACCGAGCGCGGCGCACCTCTTGGAAAAGATCCCGCTCTTCCCGGCCGATGCCAAGCTCGCGACTCGCGCCGCCGGCCGGGATGTGATCCAGCCGATTGCCACCGAGCTGCCGTTGCTGATCTCCGGCTCGGCCGATCTCCACGGCTCGACGCTCAACTACATCGCCGCCGACAAGGATTTCGAGAAAACCAACCGCGCCGGCCGCAACCTGCGCTACGGCATCCGCGAGCATGCCATGGCCGCGATCAGCAACGGCGTGGCCTACGACGGCATCTTCCGCCCCTCTTGCGCGACGTTTCTCGTGTTCGCCGACTACTCGCGTCCCGCGATGCGCCTCGCCGCGCTGTCGAAGTTGCCGGTCATCTACATCTACACGCACGATTCGATCGGGGTGGGCGAGGACGGCCCGACGCACCAGCCGGTCGAGACAGTCTCCGGCCTTCGCGTTATCCCTAACCTCGACGTCATCCGCCCGGCCGACCCGGAGGAGACTGCGGGAGCGTTCGCCGCAGCCATGGAACGCACCGATGGCCCCACGCTGCTCGCGCTCACGCGTCAGGCCGTGCCCATGTTGAACGATTGCACGCCGCACGAGCGGCGCGCTGGCGTCCTGAAGGGTGGCTACATCCTCATCCAGGAAACTGCCCCGCTCACGCGCATCCTGATCGCCAGTGGCAGCGAGGTGCAATGGGCTGTCGCTGCCGCGAAACAGCTCGGTGCGGGCACGCGGGTCGTCTCAATGCCGTCATTTCTGCGTTTCGACGCCCAGCCGCTGGCTTACCGCGAGGCCATCCTGCCTGCCTCTTGCCGTAAGCGGGTCGCGATCGAGGCCGGTGTCACGGGCCTCTGGGCCAAGTATGTCGGCCTCGACGGCAAGGTCGTCGGTATCGACCGCTTCGGCCTCAGTGCTCCGGGCAATATCGCCATGAAAGAGCTTGGGATTACCACGGAATCAGTAGTAATCGCTTCTAATTCTCTCTGAACAAACGAATAGCGTCAGATTCAACCGCCGGCCTTCGGGTCGGCGGTTCTGTTTTTGTGAGGGCGATCTCCCAGAATTCCCAAAACGCTACTTGCAAATACGATTAGGAGGCTAACTGTAAGCCGCCTTACTCATGCCGCACCTGCTCCTGAAAGATCTGCCCCGCTACGAATGCCTCCTGGAGGCGGCGCGGGAATTTCCCGATCTCGATCCGTCGGCGGCTGAGGCGTTTCTGCATCTCCTGCACACCAGTGACGAGGCCTTTGCGATTTCCGACCGGAGCTTGGCCGCGCATAACATCTCGCATGGCCGCTTTGGTGTGTTGATGTTGCTTTGGCAGAGGGTGCAACCGCGTGCCGCCAAACTGCTGGGGGCCGACGTATGCGCGCCCGGCCCCAGCACCCCGGCCGAGCTGGCTGACGCGGCCGGCGTCACACGGGCGACCATGACCGGCCTCATCGACACCCTCGAGCGCGACGGCTATGTGAAGCGCGAGCCCGATCCGGTGGATCGCCGACAGATGTCGGTGCGGATGACCCCGAGCGGCGAGAAATTCCTTATGGAGTTCATGCCCGGGCACTTCAAAGCCATCAACGCGATCATCAGCACGCTGACCGAGGCAGAGCGCAAGACCCTCGTGGGTTTGCTCGTCAAGATCCAGCAGCAGACCGCTGCGCTCCGTCGCCAGCGCGAGCCCGCTCCGTCGCCATTGCCCGGCTGATTTCTTTTCTCCCGTCTTAACCTAAAACCACGCTATTATGTTTAAGAAGTTCCTCATCGCCCTCGGCGGTTTCGCCGTCGTCGTTTTCACCCTCGGCGCGATCAAGGTCGCGCAGATCAAGCAGATGTCCTCCGTCAGCCACGTGCCGCCGCCGACCGCCGTCACCACGCTGGAAGCCCGCGCGGTGGACTGGCACACCTACCTGAAGGCCATCGGCACGCTCGCCCCGGTCCAAGGTGCGATGCTCAGCGCCGACGCCGACGGCATCATCGCCCGCATCGTGGCCGACAGCGGCACCGCGGTGCAGGCGGGTGACCTTCTCGTCGAGTTCGACACCAGCGTCGAGGCCTCGCAGCTGGCCGCCGCCGAGGCCCGCGCCGAGCTGGCCCGCGTGAACTTCGAGCGCGCCAAGGAACTGTGGACCCGCCAGGCCACCTCCAAGTCCGAATACGATGTGGCCGAGGCCACCACCAAGCAGACGGTCGCCGAGGTCAACGCCCTGCAGTCCCAGATCGCCAAGAAGCTGATCCGTGCGCCCTTCGCCGGCCGCGTCGGCATCCGCCAGATCAACGTCGGCCAGTTCGTCGCCCGCGGCCAGGCGCTGCTCCCGCTGCAGAAGCTCGACTTGATCTACGTCAATTTCAGCATCCCGCAGCGCCAGCTGCCGGCGCTGACCCTCGGGCAGAAGGTCGACATCATCATCGATGCCTTCGAGAACCAGCCCTTCAAGGGTGAGATCACCGCCATCAACTCGGAGGTTGATGCCGCCACCCGCAACATCTCCGTGCAGGCGACCATGGGCAATCCCCAGGAATCGCTCCGCGCCGGCATGTTCGCCCGCGTCGAGGTCGAGCTGACCCAGTCCGAGGCGGCCGTGGTCGTCCCGGCCACCGCCATCTCCTACGCCTCCTACGGCAATTCCGTCTTCATCGTCGAGAAGCTCAAGGACGCGGAGGGGAAGGAATACCTCGGCGTCCGCCAGCAGTTCGTGAAGCTCGGCGCCACCCGCGGCGACCTCGTTTCCATCACCGAGGGCGTCAAGGCCGGCGAGACGGTCGTCAGCTCCGGGGTGTTCAAGCTCCGCAACGGCGTGCCCGTGCAGGTCAACAACATCGTCCAGCCCACCAGCAGCGCCGCGCCCAAGCCGGCCAACACCTGAGCCCCGCGCCCCCCCGCCGGAGGACCCACGCCATGCTATCCAAAAGCTTCACCGACCTGTTCATCCGCAAGCCCGTCATCGCGCTGGTGGTGAACATTGTCATCCTCGTCGTGGGAGTCGTCTCCTACTTCAAGCTCAACACCCGCCAGTATCCGCGCAGTGACAGCGCCGTCGTCAACGTCTCGACGGTCTACTTCGGCGCCAGCGCCGACACGGTGCGCGGCTACATCACCACGCAGCTCGAGCGTGTCATCGCCAGCGCCGACGGCATCGACTACATCGAGTCCGAGAGCCGCGCCGGCTTCAGCTCGATCAAGGTTTTCCTGCGGCTCAACTACGACACCAACGCCGCGCTCGCGCAGATCAGCTCCAAGATCGACCAGGTCCGCGGCGAGCTGCCGCCGGAGTCCGAGGCGCCCACCATCAACATCGAGACGAGCGACAGCCAGTTCGCCTCGATGTATCTGAGCTTCTATTCCGACAAGCTCGACCAAAACCAGATCACCGACTACCTGAACCGCATGGTGCAGCCGCGCCTCTCCGCCATCAAGGGCGTGCAGAAGGCCGACGTGCTCGGCGGCCGTGTGTTCGCCATGCGCGTCTGGCTCAAGCCCGAGGAACTCGCCGCCCACAACCTCAGCCCGTCCGAGGTTCGCGCCGCGCTGGCCGCCAACAACGCCCTCGCGGCCGTCGGCTCGACCAAGGGCTCGATGCTCAGCGTGTCCCTCATAGCCAACACCGACCTGAAGAACGTCGACGAGTTCAAGCAACTCGTCGTCGCGGAGAAGAACGGCACCATCATCCGCCTGTCCGACGTCGCCGACGTCGTCCTCGGCGCTGAGAGCTACGACGAGGAGGTCAAGTTCGGCGGCAAGACCGCCACCTTCATGGGCATCTGGGTGCTGCCGACCGAGAGCACCGTCGAGGTCATCCAGCGCGTCCGCGCCGCGATGCCCGACATCCAGCGCTCGCTGCCCGCCGGCCTCGAGGGCCTCATCGCCTACGACGCCAGCAAATACATCGAGGACGCCCTCAGCGAGATCGTGAAGACCCTCACGGAAACGCTGCTCATCGTGATGGTCGTGATTTTCCTGTTCATGGGCTCCCTGCGCTCGGTCCTCATCCCAATCGTGGCGATGCCGCTGTCCCTCGTCGGCGCCATGGCGCTGATGCTGGCCTTCGGTTTTACCATCAACCTGCTCACCCTCCTCGCCATCGTGCTGGCGGTCGGCATCGTGGTGGACGACGCCATCGTCGTCGTCGAGAACATCGAACGCCACATCCGCGAGGGCCGGACGCCCACCGACGCCGCCATCCTCGGCGCCCGCGAGCTCGTCGGCCCCGTCATCTCGATGGCGATCACGCTCGCCGCGGTCTACGCGCCCATTGCCTTCCAGGGCGGCCTCACCGGTGCACTCTTCCGTGAGTTCGCCATGACCCTCGCCGGCGCAGTCATGATCTCCGGCTTCGTGGCCCTCACGCTCTCGCCGATGATGAGCGCCCACCTGCTCAAGGATCACGCGCATGAGGATCAGGGCCTCAGCGGCAAGATCAACCACTTCTTCGACCGCGTGCGCAATCGCTACGAGCGGATCATCGGCGCCAGCCTTGGCTGGGTGCCGGTGACCATCACCGGAGCGGTGTTGCTCACGCTGCTCCTCGTGCCGTTTTTCCTCTTCGCCCAGCGCGAGCTCGCGCCCAAGGAGGATCAGGGTGTGGTGTTCAGCCTGCTGCTGCCGTCGCCCACCTCGACCATCGACCAGAACGTCATCTACGCGAAGGAAGTGCAGAAGATGTTCGAGAGTGTGCCCGAGTATGAGAACTCCTTCCAGCTCACGAGCACCAGCTTCGGCTTCGCCGGCATCATCCTCAAACCGTGGTCCGAGCGCAAGCGATCCTCCCTCGCGATCGAGCAGTCCCTCCAGGGCCCGGCTGCTGTCATCCCCGGCATAAACGTCGTCATCACGACACCCGATCCACTGCCTTCCGGCGGCTCGATGCCCATCGAGTTCGTCATCCGCTCCACCGCCGACCACAAGGAGATGCTGGAATACGCGCAGCAGCTGGCGCTCTTCGCCAACACCGAAGCCAACGCCGGCGGCGGCGCGCCCACGTTCTACTTTGCCGACACCGATCTCAAGTTCGACGTCCCCCAGGTTGAGATCGAGATCGACAAGGACAAGGTGGCCTCGATGGGCCTGAATCTCTCGGACATTGCCCGTGACCTTGGCTCCATGCTCGGCGGCGGCTACGTCAACCGCTTCATCAACGACGGCCGCAGCTACCGCGTGATTCCGCAGGTCGAGCGTGGCCAGCGGCTCAACGCCGCGCAGTTGCTTGACTACCATGTGCGCGGTCCCAACGGCCGCCTCGTCCCGCTCTCCACGATCGCGACGCTCAAGGAGACGGTGCAGCCCCGCACGCTGAACCGCTTCCAGCAGCTCAACTCGGTCAAGATCACCGGCGTTGGTCCGAGCATCGACGGCGCGCTGAAGAAGCTCGAGGCCAAGGCCGCAGAGATCCTGCCCGCCGGCTACACCATCGATTACGGCGGCCAGTCCCGCCAGCTGCGCACCGAGGGCAACGCCCTCTGGTCCGCCGCCATCCTCGCGCTGGTGCTGATCTTCCTGGTGCTCGCCGCGCAGTTCAACAGCTTCCGCGATCCCTTCATCATCCTCCTCGGCTCGGTGCCCCTGGCGCTGGTCGGTGCCATGGTGCCCATCTTCCTCTGGAAAACCTCGCTGAACATCTATTCGCAGATCGGCCTAATCACGCTGGTCGGCCTCATCGCCAAGAACGGCATCCTCATCGTCGAGTTTGCCAACAGCCTGCAGGAGCAGGGTGTGGCCAAGGCCGACGCCATCCGCCGTGCCGCCGCCACGCGGCTGCGCCCGGTGTTGATGACCTCCGCCGCCACGGTGTTTGGCCATCTGATGCTGATCTTTGTCACCGGCCCCGGCGCCGCGGCCCGCAATTCCATCGGCTGGGTGCTCGTCATCGGCATGGCGGTCGGCACGGTCTTCACTCTCTATGTGGTGCCCGCCTTCTACATGCTCATCGCCAAGGATCACGCGCGCGTCCCGGTGGCCGCCATCCCGGCCGTTTCCGCCCACAACGAGCCAGCACTTGCCAAATAACCTCCCCTCCCTTCTATGAAATCCCTTATGCGTCTGCCCAGCCTCATCCTTGTGGGAGCGAGTTTGCTCGCGACTCTCCCTGTCACCGCCCAGATCAACGACGGCCGGCCCGACCCCGCCATCGTCGTCCCTGAGTCCCTTGATTTGCCCTATGCCCTAGGCTTCGCCCTCGATAACAACTTCACCATCCGTCAGGCCAAGGAGCGCATCCGCCAGCAGGAGGGCATCGTCCTCGAGGTTCGCTCTTCCCAGATCCCGGCCGTCGACGCCACCGCCGGCTATGCCCGCAACGACGACGAGATCGGCACCAACGGCCGCGATCACAATTGGTCTGTCAACATCACCGCCCGGCAGGTGCTTTACGCCGGCGGCGGCGTGCGCGCCAGTGTGGCGGCCCAGCAACTCACCCTCGATGCGGCCGTGCTGTCCCTGCGCGCTGTCATCAACGACGCACTGCTCCAGGTCCGCACCCGCTTCTACACCGTGCTCGTCAACCGCGAGCGCATCAAGGTGCAGGAGCAGAACATCGAGCTCCTCCAGCGCCAGTTGCAGGACGTGAAGAACCGTTACGAGG
>DAORVZ010000095.1:0-6744 GCA_035434005.1 Lacunisphaera sp. | reverse complement strand
CGCGAACTGCAGGAGCTCGATGTCCATTGCGTCGCGCGACATCTGCGTCTGCGCCTCGACGGTGCGTTCGACCGGCCGCGCGGACAGTGCGCTGACGCGCTGCACGAGCTGCCAGTAGAGAGTTTCCTGGGCCTCGGCCCAGGTGCCGCGCATGGGCAGGAAGGTGCAGTGGAAATACGTGGCGCTGATGGCGAACCAGCCGCCACGCACCTGGGCAGGGAAGAAACGTTCACCCGAGTCATTCATCTCGTCACCGAAGCGCGTCACCTCGAGCCCGGAATAGCGCGGAGAGTCGGCGCCGAAGTAGGTGAGGAACACCGGCCGGGAGTCGCCACGCTGTTTTTTCTCCGCCAGCCAGGTCTTCATATCCGGCAGGCCCTGGCCCCAGTCGAGGGAGGACTCCACGAAGTAATGGTAGGCTTTCTCCGGGCCGCCGGTCAGCGGTTGAAAATACGACAGGTAGAAGGGGCGGGCCATGACGGAGTCAAAGGCGTGCAGCACCACGGCAAGCCCGAGCCCGAGCGCCACCAGCCGCGCCGCCCGGCAGGCGAGCCACAGGGCTGAAGCGGCGGCAAAAACATAGAACGCCGGATAGACCGGCAGGATGTGCCGGTGGCCGAGATTAAGCGTCATCTTCACCGCCATGATCCAGTAAACCACGAAGAACAGGATCAACGGCGCGGCCCGGTAGGCGAGCGAACGGCGGCAACGCAGCCACTTTGACGGCGCCGCGAATCCGGGCCGCCGCGCCGCCCACAGGATGGCTGCGAGGCCTGCGCCAAAGAGCAGGAGGGCGGGCAGCGTCGTCTTCATCAGGAAGGCCACGGGGAAAAACAGCGGCCAGCCGGTCTTCCGATATTCGCCCAGGAAGTAGGCGGGCCGCTCCTTGGCGAACTTGTAGGTGTGGGCGAAGCCCCAGAGATAGGCCTCGGGCAGCAGGCGATGGTCGCGCAGGAAGCCGACGAGCTTCGTGATGCCGGTCGGTTGCGGCGTGCGGAAGGCCGGGGTGAATGCGGAGAGCGAGCTGCTGTCGTTCCACGGCACCTTCTCCTGGTCGAGGACGACGGCCCAGGGAAAATAATAGTCCGTGAACGCCGACCCGGCGCGGTTGGGGCCCTCGTAGCGGAAACCGTAGTTGGCCCAGACAAGCACCAGGCTGCCGGCGGCCGCGATCACCAGCACGCCAAGCGTGGCGAGCAGGATGTGCGCCCGCCGACGCAGCCAGCGCGCACGGCCCAAAGCCAGCACGAACGGCGCGGGCCGCAGCGCGCGCAGCAGCCACAGCACCGCGATGAGCGGCACGATGATGCTGCCCGACATTTTTGAGAGGAAGCAGGCGCCGCAGGCCGCCGTCGCGGCGAGCAGGCGCCACCAGGTGGCGCGATGCAGCAGCCGCCACACGGTCGTCAGCGCCGCCAGTGCGCAGGTGGTGAAGGCCAGGTCGGAGGTGATGAGCCCGCCGTGTGCGAGCAAGGCCGGGCAGAACACCGCCAGCGCCAGCGCCAGCCAGCCGGCGGCGCGACCGAACAGGCTGCGCGCCCATCGCCAGGTGAGCCAGCAGGTCAGCACGCCGAACAGCGCGATGGCGGCGCGGCCGCGCTGGAGCATCTCGGCGAGCGGGTTGCCCAGCCGGTAGAAGAATATTTCCCCGATGAGGTTTACCTTGGAGTTGATCCACGTGGGTTCCGTGAGGGCGGGAAACTTCACGTCGTCCATGGCGACCACCGGCAGCGCGGCGACCCGCATCGGGAGCGTGCCGTTCTCGGGATGCAGCCGGTAGTCGTTGAATTTCCAGTAGGAATAGCAGCCGGTCAGGTGCACGACCTCATCCGCCGTCACGCCCATGCGGGGCGAGGTGCTCGCGGCCATCACCCAGTAGAGCAGCAGGGCGAGGCCGACGAACAGGCTTTCGGACAGGCGATGACGGCGCGGAGGCGGAACCATGGCGCGTGCTCAGCGGGTGGGGCCGCGCTTGACGAGGTAGAGCGGACGCTCCTTCACCTCGTCATAGACCCGAGCCAGGTATTCGCCGAGGACGCCGATGCCGATCAGCTGGATGCCGCCGAGAAACAGCACGAGCGCGGCCAGCGTGGTGAAGCCGGTGGGCGCGGTCTCGATGTTGATCACGCGCTTGATCACATAATAGAGCCCGAGCAAAAACCCCGCCGTGCCGACGGCGAGGCCGGTGTAGGTCATCAGGCGCAGTGGCAGGTAGGAAAAACTGAACACGCCGTCGAAGGCGTAGCGCGCGAGCCGCCGGAGTGTCTGCTGCGGCTGGCCGGCGGCGCGCTCCTGGCGGTCGTAGTGAATCTCCGCCGTGGCGAAGCCGACCCAAGATCGCATGCCGGGGAAGAAGCGGTGCCGCTCGGGCAGACGGTTCATGGCGTCCACCGCCTGGCGGTCGAGCAGGCCGAAGGTGCCGGTGTTCGCCTCGATAGGGTAGTCGGAGATGCGGTTGAAGAGGCGATGAAAAGCATCCATGCCGAGGCGCCGTGAGCCCGTCTCCTGCCGCGAACGGCGCACGGCGCGCACCACCTCGGCCCCCTCGCGCCAGCGCGCGACCAACTCCGGGATGCACTCGGGCGGATCCTGCAAATCAGCGTCCATGGTGACGACTGCCGCGCCCTTGGCGTGGGCGAGGCCGGCGGCCAGCGCCGCCTGGAAGCCGAAGTTCCGGCTGAGCTCGAGCAACGCGAAACGCGGGTCGCGCCCGGCCTGGGCGCGAACCAGCTCGGCGGAACGGTCCCGGCTTCCGTCGTCCACCAGCAGCGCATCCCACTCCACCACCGGGTGCGCGTCGAAGACCGCAGTCAGCCGCGCCAGCAACTCGGGCAGCACGGCTTCCTCGTTGAAAATCGGGATGACGAGGGTGACGGCGGGCAGAGCAGGGACGGATGGAGCCATGTCAGCGGATTGAGGCAGAAGCGCCGGATCAGTGCAAGCGGCTGAACCGTGAAACCGATCTTAATCTCCGCGCGGTTCAGGGTGCGGTCGGTGGCGCGTAAATCTCGAAATACGCCGTCTGTCCGACTCGCTGGCCGTGGGCGCGCACCCAGTTCTGCACGGCGTAGTAGCTCCACTCCGCGCCCAGCGGGGCGAGGGTGTAGCTGAGCTCGGAGATCAGCACGCGCTGCACCAGGATGCGGGTGTTGGGCGGCAACCGGCGGAGCGCGCCGGTCATCCGGTCCACGAGCCGTTGATCGTAGCCGAGCTCGGTGATCTGCGGCCATTCGCACGGCAGGGGATTGGCCTGCGGACTGCGGATCCAGACGGCGGCGCAGTCGGTGAGCAGGGCATAGGGCGTGCCGTCGGCTTCAAACTGATCCAGTTGCCGCCGCAGATCCTGCAGCACGGCAAAGGTGCGGACGTTTGTGCGCAGGCCGGCAGCACCGGGAAACACCGGGCCGACTTCGTAGGTCAGCTCGGGCGTGGCGGCGTCTCGATAGGGATAAATTTGGCGGGCATGCCTGAAGGCCAGGCTGACGAGGGCGAGCATCGCCAGCCCGGCGAGGGCGCCCCCGCGACCGACAGGCGCGGCAGCGGCAGCGAGTGGTTGGGCCAGCAGATGCGAGACCCGCCAGATCACAACCAACACCAAGCCGGTGGCGAGCGCCGGACTGTTCCACCCGATGGAAACTGTGGTCACCCACGCGAGCGCCAGACCGGCGGCGAGCGGCAGGCGGTCTGCGGGAGCGAGGCCGCGGCGGAGCACTGCGGCGACCAGCGTCAGCCCCAGGGCGAGTCCGAAAAAACTGTAGGCTACCGCATGAAAGGGACCCGGGCCCTGGGTGAGGCGGTGCGCCGCCAAGCCGGCCGCGAGCACCGGCACGCCCAAGGCCATCACACCGGCGATGGCGGCGTGGCGGGAGCCCGCGCGGTGGAGGATTCCCGCGGCGAGAGCCCCGAGCACGATGGCGGGGAGGAAGTGCGGTGAGTCCAGATAGTTCTGCCAGGCAACACTGCGGAGGGCTCCGCCCGGCGATGTGACTTGCCGGAGGAAATCAGGCAGGCAGCCGGCCGCCAGCGTGGCACCGAGATACCCCAGCGGGGGCAGCGCCGCCCAGAACATCGTGCGCCACTTGCGCGGGTCGGGGATCGCCAGCAGGAGGAGCGGGCCGAACAGCGCGAAGTTCTGCCGGCAGAGTGCGGCGAGGCCGACACACACGAATGCCGCGCGGAGACCACCCAACGTGCCGCGCGCGGCAAACCACACGGCAGCCGTGCCGAGCAACAATCCGTCCAGGCTGTGCCAAGCCATGACCGGGAAGACGTGCGCGGTGAGAAAAAACGCGGTGGCAAACAGCGGGTAGCGCACACTCCAGACGGTCCGGCCGGGCTGCGCGAAACCGCTCCACAGCCAGGCGATGCCGCCGATGGTGAGCCAGCCCCACAGACGGGAGAGCCAGATGGTGTAGTCGCCACCCAGCCATACCAGGGGAATCTGCAACACCGCGGAGAGGGCGGGGCGCACGAAAATAAAGTCCCGGTGGGGGAATTCGCCGTTGGCCATGCGTCGCGCCACGGCCTGCATCCAGCCGTCGTCAGTGGGGTTGAAGCCGATCCATGAGAAACCCAGATGGCAGGCCAGGGGCAGCAGCAACCAAGCCCACGGAGCCAGGCGGTCTAGTGCTGAGGAGGCGGGGGCAGGGGCGCTGGCGTGCACGCGAAGCTGAACCCGCTCAAGCGAGGTTGTATCTCACGATGGCGTAGAGGGCGCGGAAGCCGTCGCGCCAGCCGATCTTTTTCCCCTCGGCGTAGGTGCGGCCGTAGTAGGAGATGCCCACCTCGTAGATGCGGCACTCGGGCAGCTTCGCCACCTTGGCGGTGATCTCCGGCTCAAAGCCAAACCGGTTTTCCTGGATGGTGATCTGCGCGAGAATTTCCCGGCGGAACAGCTTGTAGCAGGTCTCCATGTCAGTGAGGTTGAGGTTCGTGAACATGTTCGAGAGCAGTGTGAGGAAACGGTTGCCGACCATGTGCCAGAAATAGACCACGCGGTGCGCCTCGGCGCCCATGAAGCGCGAGCCGAAGACCACGTCGGCCTTGCCGTCGAGCACGGGCTTGAGCAGGCGCGGGTATTCCTGCGGGTCGTATTCGAGGTCGGCGTCCTGCACGATGACGACGTCGCCCGTCGCCGCCGCAAAGCCCGTGCGCAGGGCGGCCCCCTTGCCCTGGTTGACGTCGTGGTAAATGACGCGGCTCACAAGCGGCTCGATCTCGGCGCGCAGGAGGTCGCGCGTGCCGTCGGCCGAGCAGTCGTCCACGATGATGATTTCCTTGTCGGCCACGGGGGCGGCGCGAACGGCGTCGACGATGGTGCGGATGGTTTTGCGCTCGTTATAGCAGGGAATGACGATCGATAGCTTCATGGAGCAGGAGTCGCCACGCTAGCGCCGGTCCCGGGCTAGGAAAGCCTTTTCAAGCTCGCGCCTCCGCCCTTGACGGAGGCGAAGCGCCCCGGGCATCGTGCCGCATGGCCGAATCTGCACCGCGTCCCAACCGCGCCCTCTTGCTCAAGCTTGCCGTGGCGGGGGTCGGGCTGCTCGTGGTGGCAGCGCTCGTGGCGCGCGGTCTGGACTTGAAGGCGCTGGTGGCGCAGGGGCTGGCGCTGATCCGCGACGCGGGGCCGGTAGCCTTTTTCGGCTCGATGGCCTTGCTGCCCTCGTTCGGCGTGCCGCTGTCGCCCTTCTCCCTGACGGCCGGGTCGGTCTTTGCAGCCAGCTTGGGCATGCCGCTGGTCATCGTCTTGGCGCTGTCGGCGATATCCTTTAACATGCTGTTTTCGTATTTCCTCGCGCGCCGCGCGTTCCGGCCGCTGCTGGAGAAACTGGTGGTTCGGCTCGGCTACCAGCTTCCTGAGGTTGCGGCAGGCGATGCCACCGATCTGATCATCCTGCTGCGGGTCACCCCGGGCGTGCCCTTTCCCGTCCAGAATTACTTGCTCGGCCTCGCGCGGGTGCCGCTCGGCAAATACACGGTGATTTCCTGCGCCGTGCAATGGTCGTTCAACGCGGCTTTCATCCTCTTCGGCGACGCGCTGTTACAGGGGAAGGGCAAGCTGGCGCTGGTCGGCCTGTGCGGGCTGGTGGCGCTGACCGTGGGCACGCACCTCGTGCGGAAGCATTACGGGAAGAAGAAACCGGCCGCATGAAAACGGCCGACACCTCCCTTGATGATACCGGGCGGGTGCAGGGCGTCACGGAGTTCACTCGCCGGGTGAAGGAATTACTCGAGGGCGGCCTCGCCCCCTGCTGGATCAGCGGCGAGGTCTCTAACCTCCGGGTGCAGGCCAGCGGGCACGTGTATTTTTCACTCAAGGATGCCGGCGCCCAGCTCAGCTGCGTGCTTTTTCGCGGCGATGCGGCGCGGCAGAGCGTGGCGTTGCGCGACGGCCTCGCGGTGCTGGTCTATGGCGAGGTCAGCGTCTACGAGGCGCGCGGCCAGTATCAGCTCATCGTGCGCGCCGTCATCGACCACGGCGCCGGCCGACTCCAGTTGGAGCTGGAGAAACTCAAGCAGCGCCTCGCGGCCGAGGGCCTGTTCGACGCCGTGCGCAAACAGCCCATCCCGCTGCTGCCGCGCACGATCGGCTTCATCACGTCGCCGACCGGCGCGGCGGTGCAGGATTTCATCCGCATCCTGACGCGCCGCGGCTGGACCGGCCGGTTCGTCGTGCTGCCGGCCAAGGTGCAGGGCGAGGGCGCCGCGGCCGAGCTGGCCGCCATGCTGCGCACCGCCGAGGCA
>DAORVZ010000094.1:3033-6760 GCA_035434005.1 Lacunisphaera sp. | reverse complement strand
TTCATCTGGTCGGGCGAGTCGGGCGCCGGGGCTTGAGGCGCGGGGCGCGGCGGAGGGGAGGTTTGAGGTGTGGGGTCTGAGGTTTGAGATCCGGAGTTTGCGGCGGCGTTTTTCTCGGCGAGGGCGAGCAGTGCCGCGCCGGAGATGGCCTGGCGCGAGGCGTCGGCGCCATCCTGATGGCCGGTGGTGGTGGCCGGGCTGGCGAAGGGATCGACGACGGGGCGGGAACTGCCGCTACTGCCGCTCTTGGTCTTGGCTTCCTCCTCGGCGACGAGGCCGTCGAGCTGGCCGACGCGGGCGTTGTTGGCCTTCACGACGTCGTCGGTCTTGCCCATCGCCTGGGCGGGGATGGCGAGGACCTGGTTCAGGGCCTTGAACGGCGTGGGGCCGCCGCTGCCGTCCTTGGCACCCTTGGTCGCCCACTGGCGGGCTTTCGGGTTCAGCGCGACGAGGGCGAAATATCCCAGGCAGATGAGCACGGTGAACCCGGCGATGAGCTTGATGAGGCAGCCCAAATTCCGGATGAGCGCCGGCGAGGGGATGAAGGATTTCTGCGCCGGCATCGAGTATTCGATGAGGGGGCCGGGTGCTCGCGGCGCGGGAGCGGGTGCCGCCGGCCCGGGAGTTGCGGGCGGCGGGGGCGGGGAGGCTGGCGCGTTGTCTGGGGGCTCGTCGCTCATGGGCCGGTGCTCAGGACAACAGGCGCGGGGTCAAATCCAAGGGAAAACCAAGCGGGAGATCAGTTTGGTTAAATCCTGCCACTGCGATTTGTGCCGACTCAGGATCGACGCTCATAAACCTCAACAACGGCGAACAGACGGGTGGACGACCCCGTAATCGGGGACGACTCAGAGCAGACGGCTGGCCGCCTCGAGCGCAGCGGAGAAGTGGGGCAGTTTTTTGCGGCGGGCGTAGGCCTCAAAGCGCCTGATGGCCCCGGGAGAGAGTTTGACGGTCTTGGGCAGCCGTCCCAAGGATTTGCGACCGGCGCCCGCGCGGGCGCCGCCGTGGGTCACCATGGCGCGCGCGGGGTCAAAATAGTCGAGCACACGCCGGCCGGCATCAAAGCGGGCCTCCAGGTTGGCGGACGTGGTGGCTTCAAGCCGTGAGTTTTTGGAAGAGGATTTTTTCATGGTGACGGGAGCGGCGAGCAGAGATGAGTCGGAAAGTGTCGCCGCGGGGCGCGTAAACAACCGTCCAGTGCTGTCTCTCGATGAGGCCGATGGCGAGATGCCGCAGTTCGCCGGGCTGTTTCGAGGGCAGGGTAACGACCGGGCCCGCCCAGAGTGCCGTGACGGCGGCGAGCGCAAGGCCGTGCTTGGCCTCGTTACTCGCGCCCTTGGAGGGATCCCAATCAAACCTCACTCTTGAAAGGGTGCGCACATTATCAAGAAGCGCAAGGGAGATATGGCGGGACAGGGCGGGGATAATCGCCTGCCGGTGCGGAGCGGCGACCTACAGCGCCTGGGCCTGCCGGATCTCCGCGATGATTTTCTCGGGCGACTGGCGTGCGTCGATGGTGAGAGCGTCGGTGGGGGGCTCTAGGGCCGCGAACTGGCTCTTCACCATGTCGGCCTTCAGGTAGTGGCCATGGCGCCGGCCGACGCGTGCGAGACTCGTCTCAAGGTCGCAGGCGAGATAGACGAGCGAGACGCCCGGGGCGCCGTCCATGAGGACGCGGCGGTATTTGTCCTTGAGGCCGGAGCAGGTGAACACGGCGCTGTGGCCGGCGGCGAGGCGGGCGTCCATGGCGGTGCGGAGGGCGGCGAGCCACGGGGCGCGGTCGTAGTCGTCGAGCGGGATGCCGCGGCCCATCTTCTCCTGGTTGGCGGCGCTGTGGTAGTCGTCGGCCTCATGGTAGGGCCAGCCGAGTTCGGCCGCGAGTTGCCGGCCGATGGTGGACTTGCCCGAGCCGGCCACGCCCATGAGAAGGAGGATGCGGGCGGAAGGCATGGATTGCTTCACAGGAGGAAACGGAGAGAACGGAGAGCGGGCCGCGAACCCTGAATCCATTTCGGGTTCCTCAGTTATCTCTTGGGCAAAATCACGGATTGTGCCGCTTGTAGGTGTTGCCGAAGAGGAGGATGGTGTCGGCGTCCTTCAGGACAATGGCGGCGGGGTCGTTGGTGATGAGGGCGGGCCGGCCGTCGACGAGGGCACCGCGGATGGGTTTGGTGGTCGGCTGAGTGACCGCCTGATTGGGGCCGAATTTCGCGAGGCGCGCCGTGCCGGTGGGGTCGATGATGATGCGGCGGTCGCCTTCCTGGGAGCCGGTGCGATATTCGCCCGCGACCCGGCCCAGCAGGGCGACGGACTCGGCGGGAGTCATGAGCGAGAACTTGGGGGAGATGGTCTTCGGCGGGCTGAGGAGCATCCACGCGGCGCCGGCATTGCAGCCGATGATGATGACCGCCATCACGGCGATCTTCAGCCAGCGGGGAAACCGGCCCGTTTCCTCCGCCGAGGCGGCGGCCGCCACGCTGGCGGGGGTGGAGCGCTCCGCGCGCGGTTCGGGGGCCTTGGCGGTTTCCGCCGTGCCGGTGATGGTGGTGAGGATATGGGCGACCGAGTGTTCCTCGCCGCGCAGGCTGGATTCGTAGCCGACAAACCACAGTTTGCGGTAACGGGTGCGGATGGTGAACGATTCGCGATCCGTCTTGATGCGAATCTCGGGCAGGGCGGGTTCGTAGATGGTCAGCCGGAGGGCCAGCTCGGTGAACGCGTAAAGCAGTTCCCGCAATTGCGGGAGCGGCATGGCGGCCAACTGTTCGTCGGGATAGGCCAGCCCGGCCGCCAGCGCCCCGGGGGCGAGGTGATGGAGGGTCACGCTGTAGGTGGGCGCCGTGATGGCCATCAGGGTTCGAGAATGAAGAGGGGGCCGCCGTCGCCGCCGAGGCGGAAGTTGCCGGTGCTGAGGTCGCCGTCGTCGAGGACGCGGTCGATTTCCTTCAGCAGGTCCTCGTCGAGGATCATGGTGGTGGCGCCGTTGTTGATGGCGAGGGCGGCGCGGCACTTGTTGGGCGGCGTGCCACTGGTCCCGCCCGGGTGGACTTGCATGAATTCCCAGTCGAACTGGCCGCCCATGGGCGTTTGGCGGGTCCAGGACTCGGTCTTCAACTCGGCGCTGTTCATACCGGGGGGCACGACGCCGACGGCGGTCTCGGCGGGCCAGGAACCGGTCTCGTGCGCGTGCGCCTGGAAAACGGAGGCGAACACGCGGAAATCGTTTACCAGCGTGGCGACCCGGGCTTTGCGCTGGATGCGGTTGTAGGTGGGGACGGCGGCAAACATGATCATGCTGATGATGGTCACGACCACCATCAGCTCCACCAAACCCACGCCCGCCGCCGAGCGCGGGATATACTGCCGCGCAAGCCGGCCGTGTGGGTGGGAGCTAACTCGCATCGGTTGCAGTTCTGTGCAGAGCGGGCCGGGAGGCAAGGGGGAATCGGCCGTCAGCGACCGAAGGCAGAGCGTTGCTGACTTCTGCCCGGGCCGCGGTATCCGATATCCAAACCAATGATCCTGAATCTGCCTCCCGGCCAACAGGCACTGCTGCTCGGCCTGGTCGCGACGAGCGGGTGGGCCTTTGTCCTTTTCGGTTTCGACAAATGGCGGGCGGGGCGCGGTGGCCGGCGGGTAGCCGAGGCCACCTTGCTCTGGATCAGCGTGCTCGGCGGCTGGCCGGGCGGGTTGCTCGGGCTGATCGTTTTCCGCCACAAGTCGG
>DAORVZ010000094.1:0-3023 GCA_035434005.1 Lacunisphaera sp. | reverse complement strand
CCAAGGCGTCCTTCCAGCTGAAATTCGCCGCGGCGTTTATCGGGTGGGCGGGGCTGGTGGCGGGGTTGGTGATGCTGGCGAAAGGGTGAATGATCCCAAGCGCGCTCGCTGTGGCTCAATAAGGGAGAGCTGGCTGGTGCTCACCCGATGCCGAGCAGCTCGACGTCGAAGACGAGGGTCGAGTCCGGCGGGATGGCGCCGGGATAACCCTGCCGACCGTAGGCGAGCTCGGGTGGCAGCGTGAGCTTCACCTTGTCGCCGATCTTCATCTGCGCGACGCCGAGATCCCAGCCGGCGATGACCATGCCGGCGCCGAGGACGAATTGAAACGGCTCGTTGCGATCCACGGAGCTGTCGAATTTCTCGCCGGTGGTGAACCAGCCGGTGTAGTGCACGGTGACCAGCTCGCCCTGTTTGGGCGAAGCGCCGGTGCCGGTTTTCAAATGTTCAATCTTGGGAGCGGGGGTGGGCATGAGAGGGAGGACAGGGTGAGGGTGAAAGTGAAGGGCGGCCGTGGGAAGGATCTGATGTTGAGAGATGCGGGTTGGGAGAAGTATCTGGGGGTAGGGCGCACCTGCTGGGTGCGCGGCGGCGGAGCGGGCCGCTCCGCCCTGCCTTCATCAGGCGAGCGTGACGACGATGGTCTTGCCGTCGTAGCTGATCGAGTCGCCGGCGAGCAGTTGCTTGCGTTTCCGGGTCTCGACCGTGCCGTTGAGCGTGACGAGACCTTGGCTGATGATCTGCTTGGCCTCGCCGCCGGTGCCGGTCAGGCCGCCGAACTTCAGGAACTGGCACAGCTCGATGGGCACCTCGCGGACGACGACGGGCAGCGGAATGGGGGAGCGCGGTGGCATGGGAGTGGATTTGGACAGAATTTACAGAATTGCGATCTGGGAATCAGGAAATGGCGGCTTCCATTTTGTTCATTCTGTCAATTTTCCGGCGTCACAAGGTGGATGCCGTCGGGCTCGATGCGGATGAGGCGATCCTTGTAGAGCGCGCCGATGGCCTGCTTGAAGGCCTTTTTGCTGAGGCCGAAGGCGTCGCGGATTTCCTCGGGCAAGCTGCCGTCGTGGAACGGGAGGCGGCCGCCGGCGGCCTGGAGCTTGGCGAGGATGGTTTCACTGGCGTCGGCGATGCGGCGGTAGCCGGCGCGGCCGAGGGCGAGGTCCACCTTGCCGTCGGGCCGGACGTTGCGCACGTATCCCTCGACGACCGCGCCGATCTTCAGCGGGCCGGAGATGTCCGTGTTATAAACCAGGCCGCGGTGGGCGTGGTTGATGATGAGGTTGTAGCCGAGAGGGCTCTTGCTGGCGACGAGCAGGTGCACCGCCTCGCCCTCGTGATAGGGCGGCGGCGTGAGGTCGAGGCGGCGGTTGAGGCGTGCGCTGGCGATGAGGCGGTCGGACTTGTCATCGAGCACCACCTGCACGACGACCCAGTCGCCGGGGTTGAGCGGACCGTCCTGCTCGCGGGCGGGCAGGAGCAGATCCTTGCCGAGGCCCCAGTCGAGAAAGAGGCCGATGCGGGGATTGACGCCGACCACCTGCAGATACGCGAACTCGCCGACGACGGCGTAGGGTTTCTCCGTGGTGGCGACGAGGCGGTCCTCGGAGTCGCGGTAGACAAACACCTCGAGCTTGCCGCCCGGCACGGCGCCGGCCGGGATGTATTTGGCGGGCAGGAGGATTTCGCCATGTGAGCCGCCATCCAGATAGAGGCCCGGCTGGGCGGCGCGGACGATGGGGAGAAGGTTGCGTTTGCCGAGTTGGGCCATGGTGCGGCAGAAGACAGAGGCCAGCGGCCGGAACAAGGCAACGGGAATGCGTCCGCCCCCGCCCTGACGGACACCACTCCATGAAGCCTGTCGATGCAGTCGGTGGTCCGGTGGTGGGAGCGAGCTTGCTCGCGACTCAAGGCGCGCCAGTCGCGAGCAAGCTCGCTCCCACAGTTCCGGCGGCATTGTTCCGGATGAAGGGGGGTGGTGCCATGCCCGGGGGTGTGTTGACCCAGCGCCCGAATCGCTTGCCAGTCGTCGCCGGCACTGGTGTAGTGGCGCCATGGACGAGGCCGAGCTTGAACAATGCCGCGCGCGGCTGGGGGTGGCGCCGACGGTCACGCTCGAGGAGCTCGAGCGGGTGTTCATGAAAAGGAATTTCGCCCTCATCCAGGGCAAGAGCGGTGCCGCCGATGAACCGAAGCCTGAACTCGAGGCGCAGCGGCAGGCGTTGCGGGCCGCCTATGAGAAGCTCTCGGCGCACCTGCGCGAGCAACCGCCGGCGGCCGCCGCGCGGAAGAAGCCGACGCTGACGGCGCCGCCGATGGACACCAGGCTGCCGTCGTCGCGCCCGCCCATGACGCCGCTCATCGCGCCGCCGCCTGCGCCCAAGACGCTGCTCACGCCGCCGGTGATCGCGCCGCGGGATCCGGCGGAGGATGAACCGGCTCTGTTGCGGTTCGATGATTGGAAGGTCAATGTGTTCGTGCCGCCGCTGCTCCTGGGGGTCGTGTGGCTGGTGAACCTCAGCCCGCTGGGGTTTTTTCTGAGGGGGTTTCACGTGTGGATGCACGAGTTTGGCCATGCGACGGCGGCGTGGCTTTGCGGCTTCCGGGCGACGCCGCTGCCGTTCGGGTGGACGCCGGTGGAGCCGGTTTACTCGCCGTTCGTGTATTGGGGCCTGCTGCTGCTGTTTGTGATTCTGTTCCTGGCCGGGCTGAAGGAGCGCAAGGTCTGGCCGATGGTCGCTGCGGTCGGGTTGGCCGGCCTGCAATATTACATGACGTGGCGGATGCCGGAGCTCCGGCAGGAATTCTGGTGGAGCGCATTCGGCGGCGTCGGCGGGGAGTTCTATCTCAGCACGCTCTTCATGCTGTTTTTCTGGGTGCAATTGCCGGACAAGTTCAGGTGGGGCGCGTGCCGCTACGTATTCTTCCTCATCGGCGCGACCGCGTTCCTCAACATCTGGCTGCGCTGGCGCGACATTTACCACGGCCTGGAGGAGATCCCCTTCGGCTCGATGATC
>DAORVZ010000093.1:0-6785 GCA_035434005.1 Lacunisphaera sp. | reverse complement strand
CCCACTGCGTGCGCTTGAGGTTTTCCTGCAGCTCGGCCGTCCGTTTCAACGACTCGGCCTGCATCTGCCGCATCCGCGCGAGGCGCTCCTCGTTCTCGCGCAGCTGCGCGGAGTCCGTGGTCAGTCGGTTCAGTCCGCTGCCGAGGCTCTCGAGTTCATTGGCGACCTTGGCGGCTTGGGCGGTCCGCTCCTGCTGGGCCGTGACCTCCACCCGCATCGCAGACATGCGCGCCTCGACATCCGACAGCGCGGACCGGAGCTTGGCGGTCTCCCCGGTCAGGGCCCGGACGATCTCCAGCCGGCGCAGGTCGAAGTCCACCTGGTCCCGGAAATACACCCAGAAACCGAGCCCGGCCAGGGCGACCACGGCCAGAACCGCACCAAAGATGAGCTTGTGCGACAACCACGAGATAATTCGGCCAAAGGTCCCCATAAATCATTCAGACTTCATGGGTGATTAGATTGTTTCATTGAATCTCGAAGCCAATTGCTAAACGCCCGTGGATGACGCAACCTCCGGCCAACAAAAAACCCGGGCTTCCCCGCCCCCATACCCCATGGCCCTTCATCAATCGATCTACCATTCGCCTGTCTTCCAGCAGGCCTGCACCCAGTTCGACGCCGCCGCCGACATCCTCGGCATGGACGCCGGACTCCGCGAACGCACCAAGCGCCCCCGGCGCTGCGTCGTTGTCTCGATGCCCGTCCGCATGGACGACGGCCGCATCGAGATCTTCGAGGGCTACCGCGTGCAGCACAACCTCTCGACCGGCCCCGCCAAGGGCGGTATCCGCTTCCACCAGGACGTGACCCTCGGCGAGGTCGCCGCGCTGGCCATGTGGATGAGCTGGAAATGCTCCCTCGCCGGCCTGCCCTACGGCGGCGGCAAGGGCGGCGTCATCGTCGATCCCCGCAAGCTTTCCACCAACGAGCTCGAGCGCCTCTCGCGCCGTTACATGCAGGAGATCCTGCCCTTCATCGGGCCCAACGTCGACATCCCCGCGCCCGACGTCGGCACCAACGAGCAGGTCATGGCCTGGATGATGGACACCTATTCCAACCACCAGGGGCACTTCGACCCGGGCGTCATCACCGGCAAGCCTATCGCCCTCGGCGGTTCGCTGGGCCGCAAGGAGGCCACGGGCGAAGGCGTCGCCTGGTTCGTCAAGGCCTACCTGCAGGACCTCCACATCGAGCCCGAGAAGACCACCGTCGTCATCCAGGGCTTCGGCAATGTCGGCAGCGAAGCCGCCCTCGCCCTTTACGACTGGGGTGCCGAGATCATCGGCATCTCCGACTACACCGGTGGTATCCACAACGCCAACGGCATCGACCTCAAGGCCGCCCTCGCCTACGTGGAAAAGAACAAGAACCTACAGGGTTTCCCCGGCGGCGACGCGATCACCAACGAGCAGCTGATGGAGCTGCCCTGCACCGTGCTGATCCCCGCGGCGCTTGAGCGCGTCATCACCGAGAAGAACGCCGGCAAGCTCAAGTGCCGCATCCTCGCCGAGGGCGCCAACGGCCCGACCACCAACGAGGCCGACAGGATCCTCAGCGAGCGCGGTGACATCCTCGTCATCCCGGACGTGCTGTGCAACTCGGGCGGCGTCATCGTCTCCTACTTCGAGTGGCTGCAGAACCTGCAGAACTACTATTGGACGAAGGGCGAGGTCTTCGACAAACTCTACCGCATGCTCGCCAAGGCGAAGACCTCGGTCGACGAGACGCAGAAGAAATACAAGTGCAGCCACCGCACCGCCGCCCTCGTGCTCGGCATCGCCCGGGTCGCCGAGGCCAAGGCCAAGCGCGGCCTGTTCCCGTAAGCCGAGCGGCACCGGTTGGCTCGCCGCCGGCACAACTTAGGACCCCGCACGAGGATCAACCGCTGGCCCGCCGGCGCCCGGCCCACCAGGCTGCAGCGATGAATACCGCGCCGACCCCCAACGCCGCGACGGCGCGGAACAGCACATCAGCGCGGGCCAGATCATTGGCGAGCAACTTCACGCCCGCCACCGCCAGCCAGCCATAGCCGGTCAGGCGGAGGAGTTTCCCATCGGCGCCGGCCAGGCCGCGCAACCAAAGGCCCGCTCCAACCACCGCATAGGTCAGCGTCGCCAGCAGCGGGCCGAAAGCGAGCGAGGCACTCCCCCCATGCACAGTTGGCAGTGCGCGCGACCACTCCATGGCCACGGTGTTGACCAGCACGAGTTGCAACAGCACGCGCGCCAGCGAACGCAGAGGGCCGGTCGGATAGGCCAGCAGGGCCCATGCCACCGCCGCCAGCAGCCCACCCGCAAAGACCCGGTTCAGAAACAGCCACTCCGTGCGGCGCTGGAACAACAGGAATCCGACCCAGACGGCCGAGGCCGCCGTAGCCGCGATCGCCGCCACAGCCTGCAGAGATCCGGCGCCCGGGCGTTCCCCCAGCACCGCCGCGCGCGCCGCCCAGGCCAGCAAGGCCGCCACCGTGCCCCACACCAGCACCACCCAGCGCCAATCGCACGCCACCACCAGCGCCAACAGCCCGAAACCAAGTGCCAGCAGCGAAAGCGGCAGATCGTGGCTCGCCGTATCCGAACGACGCCGGGCCAGCGGAATCAAGCCGGCGCTGGCGAACGCCAGCGCGCCCAGCACAATCGCGAATTCCTCCTTGGGATATCCGCTGCGCGCCCACACCGCCCAAGCGGAAAGCGCAACGCCGGTCAGGCTCAAGACCGTGGCTGCTCCCGGCCACGCCGGCGTTTCCTTATGCGCTGGCAACCAAGCCAGTGTCATTGTCCCCGCCGCCAGCATGGCCAGAAGCCCCAGTGTCAGCAGTTCCGAATCAAGCCGGCCGGCAGACACTCCCGTCGTCGCCACCAGCCAAATTCCCGCTGTTCCGAGCAGGCGGGACCAAAACCACCGGGCACCCTCGCCGGTAAGGTAATGGGTCAGACCCTGTGCCGCGTTCAACACCGCAAGGTAGCCCATCAGGCCGGCCGCTCCACCTTGTCCAGTTGAGAAGGCCAACGGTGCACACAGACTGGTCGCCAAGCCCACCGCCATGGCCCCGTCACTGCGCAGGCGTGCCGCCACCCAACCGGTCGCCACCGTCGCCGCAGCAGCACCCATCAGCCCCAGACCCGGGTCGAAGAGCGCCGCTCTCTGCGCACCGAAATACAGCGCGAACGTCCATGTGCCTGTGCCCGCCGTGAGTAGCGCTACCCCGAGACCGCGGCGTCCCAGCTGCATCTGCCGCAGGGCCCAATATCCCATGGCCAGGCCCGTGACCAACCCTCCCCCCACGCGCATCGGGGGCGATATCCAGCCGCGCTGGATTGAGACCGTCAGGGCGTATACCGCTCCAATCAAAAAGATCACCGCGCCGGCACCAGCCACCCAGACCGTCGATGGCGTCTCCGGCCTTGGTTTGGGCACGGGGAGCGCAGCGGCGACCCGATCTGCCCTGGGCAAGACCGGTGGCAACAATGGCGGTTCGGCCACCAATGGTGCCGTCGGCATGCCGCCCCGCTTCAGCGCGTTGAGCTCGGCCTCGATCCGGGAGACGCGCGCCTGCAACTCCTCAAATTCTGGGTTTGCCTGTGTCATGCCCTGTCCGTGTTGGGAGCAGACTCGTCGGCCCCAGCCTGACAGGCAAGGAATGTTTCCGCCGAAACGCTCAGAGCACCATGAACGAGAACGCCACGATCAGTGTCGGCACGAGCGCGCCGAGCAGCAGGCCGAGCGGCGACACACCGCCCGGGAAATAGCGCTGAAGGATCGACTGGCCGGCAGGGTTCGGCGCGTTGGCGATGACTGTCAGGCCACCACCCGTGACGGCGCCGGACACGACGGCGAACTTAAGTTCCTCGGTAAAATTGGGCACCAGCGTGGCGAGATAGGTGATCAGCGCGTTGTCATTGAACGCCGTCAGGATCGTCGCCCCGGCAAACAGCGGCCCCTCGCCGAGGCTGCCGAGCACAGGCTGGATCCACCAGCCCTGCAGGCCTCCGTGAATCACCAGACCGGCCAGGAAAAAGCCGACGAGCAGCGGGCTGCGCAGGTCGACCTTGCTTTGGTGGTGGGCCGTGGCCTGCGCAAACGCGAGGAAGAAGAGGAAACCGCCGATAAACAGCGCCGGGTGGTGCGCCGCCCACACCGTGAAGCCAAGGAAGCAGAGATGCACCGCGGTGACCCACACCGGCACCGGCTCCCCTTCCTCCCGGCCGCCGTCCGCCGCGGGCTGCAGCGCAAGCAATTCCTTTCGGAATACGAGGAAATAGACCCCGTTGGAGAGCACGATGCCCGTGATCGCGTGCCAGCCGAAGTGAGTGAACATGTAGGCCATGTCCCAACCCCAGGCCGCAGCCACCATCAGCACCGGCGGAGCGGCGAAATGGGTCAGGGTGCCGCCGATCGAGATGTTCACGAAAAGCAGCCCGAGCGTCGCATACATCAGCTTGGCGCTGGGCTTCAACCCGTAGAATTGCTTGGCCAGCAGCAGAGCCGCGATGGTCATCGCCGCCGGCTCGGTGATGAAGGAGCCGAGCACCGGCGCAACCGTCAGGATCGCCAGCCACCAGGCCCAGGGCCGGCCGCCGCCGAGCGAGGCCACCAGCCGCAAGCTCTGCTCCGCCAGGCGCATGACCGGCCGCGTCGAGGCCAGCGCCATGATGATCACGACAAACATCGGTTCGGTGTAGTTTACCTTGTCCGCGATGTAGTGCGTCGCCGTGTCGAGGCCCTTGAACCACACGATCGCGCCCCCAAGAGCCAAGGCCCAGATACCGAACACGGCCTCGACCTCGCCGAAGAAATGAAGGATCTGCCCCCAGAAGCTGACCTCGTCGGGCTGACCGTCGTCGTCGTGGTCGCCGCGCTCGATCTTCTGGCGTTCGCAATGCCGCTCCTCGATCACGTGACCCCAATGGCGGATTTTCGGGGCGACAAACGTGTGCAGCACCGCGAGGATGAAGATGATCGTCGCCACGACGTTGAAGGGCTCGGTGGCGGCGCGGGCCTTGATCACGTCCATGATCCCGCCGGCCGCCGGATCGGTGTAAGTGGACAGCTCCCGCGGGAACGGCGTCGCGGGTGCGACCGATGCCGCCCAAGCTGCGGGTGCGGTCAGGAGCAGGCAAAGGAGCGTCGCGCGGCGGATCATGGCAAAAGGGCGGGCAGGTCGGACAGGCGGTGGATGAAAGCGTGCGCCCCGGCCTTGACCTTGGCGCGCTCCGTATAGCGGCCGAAGCCGACAAACAGGTCAACCTCATCACGCGTCTCCAGGTCGCTCACGCCGTCCCCCACCATTACGGTGCGGACCGGCGTCAGCTCGCGCTTGAGCGCGGCGATCAGCTCGGGTTTCCCGCCGGAGCGGGTCGTTGGGAATCTTGTGTCGTAGCCCGCGTAGTTGCCTGCGGCGTCGAAAAACAGATCCACCGCCTCGATGCGCGTGATGCCCAGATGCGTGGCCAGCGGCGCGATGCACTGCCGAAAGCCGCCGCTGAGGATGAGCGATGTCCAGCCGGCCGTCGTCAGCTGCCCGATGGTCGCCAGCGCCGTGGGCTCCACCTGTTCCACATATTGCCTCCCGACCGCCGCCACGTCTGCGAGCCGCGGCCGGATGATGTCGAGGCGCCGGGCAAAGACGTCTTGAACCGCGATTTCGCCACCCATCGCCGCCGTGGTCATGGCCTCGACCTCGGCGAAAATCTGCGGGCCACGCACGCGCGCCAACTCGTCGATGCCCTCGATGGCACTGAGCGTCGAGTCGCAGTCAAAGATGACGAGTTTCGGGAGATTAGCCACGGAACACACGGAACACACAGAATCGGTGTGTGAAAAGGCTTTTTGCCCGCGAATGACGCGATGGATACGGATCAATCCAGCGATCCCGTCATTCGCGAAAGTCTTCCAGCCATAAAAAAGCCCTCCGCAAACGGGAGGGCTTCGGAAAACGCGGCACTGGGCCGCTTTACTTGACCTTGGTGGCGCGCTTGAACTTCGTGGTGAACTTCTCCACGCGGCCGGCGGTGTCGACCAGGCGCTTCTCGCCGGTGTAGGCGGGATGCGAGTCCATGGTGACGTCGCGCACGATGACGAAGTAGTCCTGGCCGTCGATCTTCTCGGTGCGGGCGGACTTCATTGTGGACTTGGTCAGGAATTTCTTGCCTGTTCCAATGTCGAGGAAGCAGACGTTGTTCAGGGCGGGATGGCCTTCGGTCTTCACGGTAAAGGAGGGAGTTTAATTAGCCTTGGCGCGCCTTGTAGCGCGGCTCGACTTTGTTGATGACGTAGATGCGCCCCTTGCGACGAACCACCTGGCAGGCCGGGTGACGCAACTTGGCGGATTTGATGGAGGAGACGACTTTCATAAAAACGAAGAAAGAAGATGCCCGCAGCCAACCCTGTCAAAGGAAAAGAACATAGCCCGCAAATTGCCTACCCGGGCCTGCCTGTCTGCGCATCTCCTTTGGCAATCCGGAGGCCGCACCCCACCGCAACGAAACCCTAACTACCTGATGCGGCTAATTTACCGTCGGGTCCTCTGGTTCTTCGGCTAGCAATTTGAGCTCGGGGTCGATGCCTCCCAGAATCTGCCGCCAGAGGGCCGTGCCGTCGCTTTTCCCCAGTATCTCCCCCTCGACCGCCGTGACGAGCCAGGTGTCGTGCTTCAACTCCCTCTCAAGCTGCCCTCGCTCCCATCCGGCATAGCCTAGAAAAGCGCGGAGTGTCACGCCGGCCGTTCCCACCAGTTCGGCCGCCTTCTCAGGATCTTGCGATCCCAATGGCGTGTGGCCGAT
>DAORVZ010000092.1:0-6830 GCA_035434005.1 Lacunisphaera sp. | reverse complement strand
GTGCCTTTGTGGCGCTGAGCACCGCCATCTGCCTGGGCCTGCTTTTCCACGCCCTGCGCCGGGGAGGCCAGCGCGATGTCTGGCACTCGCCCGTCCTGCTGGGCGCGGTCGTCACGCTGTTGCTCGCCGCTTCGGTGCCGTTGAGCGCCTCCCGCTCCTGCACCGTCCTGATCGGCCTGTTGCTGCTGGGTTCGCTGACTCATTTCCTGCTGCGCCTGGTGCGGCGCCGGCGCGAGCAACGCGCCTCCGCAGTGCTGCCCGTTGCCAGCCTGATCCTGGCCGCGCTGCTAGCCACGGCCGCCATCGCCTGGTTGGGCCGCGCCTCCATCGCCCAGCGCTTGCAGCAGACCACGGCCCAGCTCTCCCCGGAGGCCCGCGCCGCCACCGTCCAATCCCGCCTCACGCTGTATCGCGACACCTGGACCATGGCGGCGCAGAAACCTTGGTTCGGCTGGGGCCTCGAGAGCTACGCGCACGTGTTCCGCATCTACAACACCCAGCGCGCCGCCGAGCTGTGGGTGTGGATCCCCTTCTATGCCGAGGCCCACAACGACTGGTTCCAATCCCTCGCCGAGACGGGTTTCGTAGGCACCTGCCTGCTGGTCCTCCTTGGACTGATCCCCTGGCTTGCGATCCCGTGGTGGCGCGCCGGGTCGGTCCTGCCCCGCTACCTGCTGGCCGGCTGCGGGGCCCTGCTGCTCTATGCGTGGGTCGAATTCCCCTTTGCCAACCCCGCCGTGATCCTCACATTCGGCGCGACCTTTTACTGCGCCCTCCGCTACGCCGCGCTCGACCTGCGCGCCCAGGCCGCGGAGCCCCGCTGACCATGGCCGACCCCGCCCCCATCTCCGTCCTCATCCCCGTCAAAAACGAAGCGGCCAACCTCGCCGCCTGCCTCGCCTCGGTCGCATGGTGTGACGAGGTCGTCGTGATCGATTCCGGCAGCACCGACGGCACGCCAGACATCGCGCGCCTGGGTGGCGCGCGCGTGGTTGATTTCAAGTGGGACGGAAAATTCCCGAAGAAAAAGAACTGGGCCCTGGCGAACATCCCGTGGAAAAACGAGTGGGTCTTCATCCTCGACGCCGACGAGCGCGTCACACCCGGCTTGCAGGCCGCCCTGCGCGCCGCGCTCATCCGGCCGCAGCATCCGGGCTATTACGTGAACCGCCGCTTCTGGTTTCTCGACGGCTGGCTCAACCACTGCGGCTATTTCCCGAGCTGGAACCTGCGCTTCTTCCGCCACGCGCTCGGCCGCTACGAGCAGCCGGCCGGCGGCGCGGGGGCCGGCGCCGGCGACAACGAGGTGCACGAGCATGTCGCCCTGCATGGCCCGGCCGGCTATCTCGACGGGGAGATGGCGCACTACGCTTTTCCCGACATCGCCACCTGGGTCGAAAAGCACAACCGCTACAGCAACTGGGAGGCCCGCCTCCAGGTCGCGGCGCAGTCCGGCGCGGCCAGCGGCGACGCCGACCTCGACGCCGGACTCGCCCGCAAGCGCCGTCTGCGCCGCCTCGCCTGGTCGCTGCCCGGCCGCCCCACCTTGCGTTTCCTTTATCACTATGTCTGGCGCGCCGGATTCCTCGACGGCTATCGGGGCCTCGTGTTCTGCCGCCTCATGGCCTGGTATGAGTTTCTCTGCGCCACCAAGGCGCGCGAGTTGCAGCGAAACGAACAGTCCAAATCGTGAGCGCCGCCACACCGCGGGTTTTCTTTGTCAACCGGGTCTACTGGCCCTCGACCGCAGCCACGGCCCAGTTGCTCACCGATCTCGCGGAGGGACTTGCCGCACATGGCTGGGATGTGAATATCGTCGCCGTCGGCGAGGCCTCAACGCGGCACAACGGTGTTACCATCCATCGCACCGGCGGCTGTGATCGGCACGGCGGGTTGGTTTCGCGCGCCATCAACTACGGCAGGTTCCGGCGCGGCGCCCAGCGACTGCTCGCCAGCCTGGTCGCGCCCGGCGATGTCGTGGTGGTGATGACCGACCCACCTCTGCTCGGCGCCGCGGTCACCGATATCGCAGTTAAGTGTGGCGCCCGCGTCGTCCATTGGATCCAGGACATCTATCCTGAAATCCTCACCGCGCATCTCGGGGCGATCGTTGCACTCCCGCTCAATCCGCTGCGGGCCCTCCGTGATGTCGCTTGGCTCACCGCCAGTCGCTGCGTGACCCTCGGCGAGGATATGGCGCAGACCGTGGCAGCCCGTGGCGTGCCGGCGGACCGGATCACGATCTTGCCGAACTGGGCCCCACGCGAGCTGCACGCCCCGGCCGCGTCCGAAACCATCGCCGCGCGTCGCGCGGCCTGGGGCGTGGCGGACAAGTTTGTCGTCGCCTATTCCGGCAACCTCGGCCGCGTGCATGAGTTCACCACCGTGCTCGACGCCGCAGAACGGCTCAAGGCTCGGCCGGATATCGTCTTCCTTTTCATCGGCACGGGGGCGCGCTTCGCGGCAGTCAGCACCGCCGCGCGTTCGCGCGGACTGGACAACCTCCGCCTGCTGCCGCCCGAGTCCCGCGCCGACCTGCCCGCCGCCCTCGCGGCGGCCGATGCCCACCTGGTGACACTCAAGCCCGGCTTCGCGCGGCTGGTCTATCCGAGCAAGATGGCCGGCGTGCTCGCGGCCGGGCGGCCGGTGCTGTTCGTAGGACCAACCGACGGCGAGATCGCGCGCCTGATCGCGCGCGAGGAATGCGGCGCAGCCTTTGCCCCGGCTGATGGGGCGGCGCTGGCCGCCACCATCGCCACCTGGCGGGCTGATCCGACGATACGCGCGCAGATGGGACTGCGCGCGCGGGCGGCCTACGAACGCCAGTTCACCCTGGAGGCGGCCTTGGCCCAGTGGGACGCGATCCTGCACCGGGCGCAGGCTGCCCCGTAAGTTCAGTTGCCATGCATAGATTCCCACTCGTAATCGGCCTGCCATGATTCAGGGGAGAACCATCACCTTTCTGCTCGTGCTGCTCGATGCGGTCGCGGTGTTCGTGGCCTATAACCTCGTGGCCTGGGCCTGGGGGGTGCTGCACTGGGATGGTGTGATCCTGGCGCCGCTGATCTTGCCGGGGTTCATGCACTTCCTGGCCCTCTACCTGATCGACGGCTACAGCGCGCGCACCGACATGATGTCGGTCACCTACACCAGCCTGCACACCATCGCGCTGGCCTTCGTGCTGCTGTTCACCCTGCTGCTGACCTACGCGTTCATCCCGGCCGGCTTTGCCCTGCAAGGCAGCCGCCTCGTCATCACCGGTTCCTGCCTGCTGCTGATCCCGGTGTCGCTCAGCTACCGGCGATTTTTCTACCAGCGCGAGATGGCGCACAAGCAGCAGCGCTATTTCATGTTCCTGGGCAGCCCGGAGAGCGGCATCGCCTTCAAGGAGGAATGCCGCCAGATCGGCATGACTCAGGCAGTGCTCTACGCCACGCACGCCACCTTCGCGCGCGAGCTCAGCCCGCCCACCGCAGAGTCGGCCCCGCCGTTTGGCGACGTCGTCCACTACCTGGAGGAATACGCGGCGAACATCGACGCCATCATCCTCCGCGAGACCAGCTCGGAATTGCCCCCCGCCGTGGCGCAAAAGCTCATGGAACTGCACTTCTCCGGCGTGCCGACCTACACGCTCGAGCTTTTCCACGAAGTTTACTGGCGAAAAATCCCCCTCTATCGCCTGAACCAAACCTGGCTGTTCCAGGAAGGCTTCCAAATCGCCCGCGAGCCGGTTTTCGAGCGGCTGAAGCGCCTCAGCGACATCGGTCTCGCGGGTCTTGGGCTGCTGGTCGTGCTGCCTTTCTTCCCGTTCGTCGCCGCCGCCATCTGGCTGGACGACCGCGGGTCGGTGTTTTTCCGTCAAACCCGGGTCGGCCGGAACCGCCAGCTTTTCGACATCGTCAAGCTCCGCACCATGCGCGTGGGCGGCGGTGGCGCGGACTATACCCAGCCGAACGACAACCGCATCACCCGGCTGGGCCGCTTCCTGCGCGCCAGCCGGCTCGACGAGGTTCCGCAGCTCTGGAACGTGCTCTGCGGTGACATGAGCCTCATCGGGCCGCGCGCCGAGTGGGTGCGCTTGGTCGGGGAGTATGAAAAACAAATCCCCTGCTACCACTTCCGCCACCTCGTGAAGCCCGGCATCACCGGCTGGGCCCAAGTGAACTATCCCTACGGCGCCAATCTCAAGGACACCATGCGGAAACTGGAATACGACCTCTACTACATCCGCTATTTCTCCTTCGTCCTCGATGCCTCGATCGTCCTGAAGACGATTCACGTGATGTTGTTCGGGAAGGGGCGCTGATCCGGCGATATGGACACCCCCTATGGACAAAAATTCGCCGCTCTGGCGAAAAGCTTGACCTCCTCCCCCCGCGACGCCGTCGCCTGGGCCCGCCATCTTCCGGTTTGGGGTCGCCGGCCATCAGACCTCGAATTGCCCTGGTGGTCTTATGGGGCCATCCGGCGTTACGACGAGCTGCTCCGCCCCACCCACCGCGTGTTCGAATACGGCAGCGGCGGATCCAGCTTCTTCACGGCCCGGCGGGCTGCGAGCGTGCTGTCCGTGGAGAACGATCCCGCGTGGCACCAGCTCGTGACCGGCTTTGCGCAACAGCGCAAACTCGCCAACCTCACCTGTGAGCTGCACCTGCTCCAGGACGACCAGCTAGCGACTTTCCAAGCCAGCACATTCTGCCGGCGGGTGACTTCAGGGCTCTGGGACGTCATCATCATCGACTGTCACTGCGGCTTTCAGTCCGGCCGCTATGGCATCACCCGGCCCACCGCCTTTGCCGCCTCCCTCCCGCAAGTCAACCATGGCGGCTTCTTGATCCTCGACGATTCCTGGATGTATCCCGAACTCCTTGCGCCCCGCGCCGGCTGGATCATCAAGGAATACATCGGCACCGGCCCCTGTCGCTACGGGGTCACCTCCACGGCCGTGTTCCAACGCGAGGCTTGAGTCCCGATTGCGTCCCGCATCCTCCTGCCTGAGTATCCTCCGCAGCTAAAATCAAAAGCTGCGACTTCATCTGCCCCAGCGGCAGCCGGGATGCGACTCCTGCTCCATTCGCAATTCCTCCTTCGTCCCCGCTGCCTCGATCATCCTGAATACGATTCATCCCACGCTGTTCTGCATGGGTCACTAGCTTGGAACCCGCCCTGCCCATATCGCCGCCATTAAGTGCCAACCGTTTTTGGCACTGGCTGATGCTCGCGGCCGCCCTGGCCTGCTTTGTATTGTCGACGGCGGTTTTCGTGCGGCGCGGCTCCGCCGCGATTCAGGCCGCGGCTGAGCCCCCAGGCGTCGCCCTCACCTCCGGCTACGAGACGGAGAGTATCTTCGCCCTCTGGCGTGCGGTTCATGGCCAACCGGTTTATGCGGACACAACCCGGATGCCGTATGCTTCCGCCTACTTCAACTGGTTCTTTTATGCCGGCTACTCCGTCCCGGTCGGTGTCGCGGTCAGGCTGGGCGGTGATGCCGCCATCATCCCGTTGGCAGGCCGGCTCACGACCGCGGCGGGCTCGCTGGCCGGAGCTGCCGCCCTCTTCTGGTTGCTCCGCCGCGTGCTCGCAGGCCAGAACCTCATCGCCGCCGCCCTTGCGACCTTCGTCTTTTTCGGTCCGTTGGTCGGCTGGTGGTCGCACACCCTGCGGCCCGACGTCTGGGCCCTGACCTTCGAAACCGGCGCTGTGCTGGTGTTGCTGCTGGGCCATCGCTCCCATCCACTGCGGTCGGCTCTGCTGGCCGGCCTGCTTTTCTACGCCGCCTGGTCCTGCAAGCAGACCTATTTCTTCGGGCTCGGCGGTGCGCTCTGCTTTCTGTGTTGGCGCCGCCAATGGCTGCCGGCCGCTTTGCTCGCCGTTGTGAGCGTGTGCCTTTGGGCCATCACCTTCGCACTCCTCGGCTCCGGCTACCGCGAGGCCTTCCGCGGCACGGTCGCCAACAACGTCTATTATCTCGCCCTCGGCCTTGAGTTCCTGCGCGACATGTTCGTGAAGAGCGCCCCGCTCTGGCTTTTGCTGTCCGGTGCGTTCTTGCTCCGCCCCAAGACCAGCCGCACCCCTGCGGCCTCACCCTTGGCTCGGGACACCCTGGCGCTGGGCACGTTCGGCCTGCTGATCGCCGCGCCACTCGCTTTTGCAGCCAGTTGCAAGCTCGGCGCCTCCGCTTATTACTACTTCACCACCCTGCTCATGCTGTCCCTCGTCGCTGCCGGTCTGATTGCCACCCTCGCGTGCACCCGCCTCGTCTTGGCCAGCCTGGGCCTCGCGGCGGGGTTGCAGGGGCTCGTGCTTTCCGGGCATGTTGGCAAGATCGACCTAGCCGACCAGACCCGCGAACTCGCCGCAGTCTGGTCCGTCTGGCAACACCAACCCGAGCCCCGCTTCGCCAGCTACACCAGCCTGAACTTGCCGTGGCTCAACACCAACTCCCCACCGCTCGTGCTCGCCTTCAACTACGGGCCGGATCGTGCCGCCGGCCGCTCCTTCGAGCACAACGGCCTCGGCGGCCTGATCGCCGCGGGGTATTTCCGCGCGCTATTGCTGCCCTCCGCCACCGGAGCCGAATACGACGGCGGTTCACTCCGGCATTACGACCGAGGTGAATCCGTCGGCAATGTGACCGTCTACCGCCGCAAACCCGATCCCCTTCCTTGAAAACCTACGACTTCATCTGTCTCGGTGGCGGCAGCGCCGGTTTCAACGCCGCGCGCGTCGCCGCCGGCCTCGGCCAAAAGGTCGCTGTCATCGACGGCGCCAAACAGCTCGGCGGCCTCTGTATTCTCCGCGGCTGCATGCCATCCAAGACCCTCCTCTAC
>DAORVZ010000091.1:0-6844 GCA_035434005.1 Lacunisphaera sp. | reverse complement strand
GGCGCAGCTGCTTGAGGATCGGCCTGGCGAACGCGGCCGACTTGGCGATGTAGGCGTCGATGCGGGGATTCTTTCTCGCGGACATGCGGGCAGGCTGATGCGCCGGCTGCTGCGGGGCGACTGAAATTTCAAGCCATTAGCCCTTGCGTTCATAATTTGCGGACGGCACCGAATGGCCGTCTCATGCGTGCGCTGCTTTATCCTCAGTTTGGTCGATTGGAAATTGGCGAGGTTGCCCCGCTGCCATTGCAGCCCGACGAGGTGCGACTGCGCGTCGCCGCTTGCGGCATCTGCGGCAGCGAGCTCGAGTCCTTCAGTATGCGGAGCCCGCGCCGTCCGCCACCGCTGGTGATGGGGCATGAGTTCTGCGGCACCATTGACGAGGTTGGCGGTGAAGTGCGGGAGTGGCGGACCGGTGCGCGGGTCGTCAGCAATTCTCTCGTGCCGTGCGGCCGGTGCACCCGCTGCCATCGCGGCGACACCCACCTGTGTGCGGACCGGCAGATCTTCGGCATGCACCGGCCGGGGGCGTTTGCCGAATACGTCAACGTCCCGGCGCGCTGCCTCCTGCCTTGGCCGGAAAATCTCCCTGCCACCGCCGCCGCGCTGGCCGAGCCGATGGCGAATGGCCTCCATGTGGTCAATCTCACGCGTCACCTCCCCGCCGCGACCGCCCTCGTGATCGGGGCGGGTCCGATCGGACTCTTTTGCCAGCAGGCCTTGCAGGTGCAGCGGGGCGCGAAGGTTATTGTGGCCGACCTGAGCCCGGAGCGTCTCGCCGTGGCGAAGAGGCTGGGCGCGGCCCGAGTCATCAACCCGCGCGAGGAGGATATGGTGAAAATCGTGGCCGCGGAAACGGGCGGCGAAGGCGCGGACCTCACGGTCGATGCCGTCGGCTCCGCGCTCACCAAGCAATCCTCGCTCGACGCCCTGCGTCCGGGTGGCGCCACCGTCTGGATCGGCCTGCACGGGAACACGATCACGCTCGACACCTACGGCATCACCCTCCCGGAAAAGCAGGTGCTTGGCACCTACGCCGCCAAGCTCGAGGAACTGCGGCTCGCGCTCGAACTGATGGCCACCGGCAAGGTCGACGCCCTGTCCTGGGTGCAGTCTTTTCCGCTGACCGAGGGTGTCGAGGCGTTCCAACGTATGCTCGCCGCCAAGGGCTCCGATCTCAAGGCTGTGCTCTGTCCATGAGATTGCTTTCCGGAAATGCAGGAGGGGCTTTAGGCCCCGATGGCTTCCGGGTGCTCTAGCAAACCGGGGCGTAAAGCCCCTCCTACAGTCCGAAACTCCTTCCTGCCATGACAACCTCACCCACTCGCACTCCTCTCACCACCCGTTTCTCGGGCAAGGTCGCGCTCGTCACCGGCGGCACGCACGGCATCGGTCACGCCATCGCTCTTGAGCTGCTGCGCGAGGGTGCGGCCGTCGTGGTCAGCGGCTTGCCGGCGGACGTGGCGGAAGGGCGGCACGCCTTCGCCACTGCGGGCTTCGCGCCGCTCATCGTGGCGGGGGACCTCGCCGATGAGAAATTCTGCGCGACCCTCGTGGCGGCCGCGCGCGAGATGCACGGCCGGCTGGATTACCTGGTGAACAACGCTTTCTCCTTCGTCGCCAAGGGCCTTGACGCGACGCGGGAAGATTTTCTCCGCAGCTTCAACGTCGGGCCCTTTGCCTTTGCGCGGCTGACCCAACTCGCCGCCGAGGCGATGCGGGCGCAGGGCGGCGGCGCCGTGGTCAACGTCTCGAGCATCTCCTCGTGGGTGGCCCAGCCGAATCGCTGGACCTACAACATGGCCAAGGGCGCCGTGACGCAGTTCACGCGCTGCGCGGCGCTCGACCTCGCGCCCCACAATATCCGCGTCAACAGCGTCAGCCCCGGCTGGATCTGGACGCGCGAGGTGGACAAGGCCGCCGGCGGCGACCGCGCCGCCTACGATCCGGTCTGGGGGCAGTTCCACATGCTCGCGCGCATGGGGCACCCGGTGGAGATCGCCGGGCCCGTGCTCTTCCTGTTGAGCGACGACGCGTCGTTCATCACCGGCACCGACCTCCCGGTGGACGGCGGCTATAACGGCCTCGGCCCCGAGGGGCTCGGCCAGAACACCAAGATCGCCGGCAGCCGGTGAGAGGTTTTTGACCACGGATTGCACGGATGACCACGGATCTGAATTGCACAGGAGGAAACGGAGGGAACGGAGTCAGGATGAACTTGGATCAATATCTCAGTTTTCTCCGTTACCTCCTGTGAAAACAGGTTTCTGGGTATTTATCCGTGCCCATCCGTGAAATCCGTGGTTAACCCTGTCTTGTTTTAATCCCATGCCCTCGTTCCCCATCGTCGACACCCACCTTCACATCTGGGATCTTTCGCGGCTGCGGTATCCGTGGCTGGCGGGCGTGCCGATGTTGAACAAGAACCACCTCATCGCGGACTACCGCACGGCCTGCGGCGACGTGGCGGTGGCGAAGATGGTCTTTCTCCAATGCGAGTGCGACCCCGCGCAATTTCAGGCCGAGGCCGACTGGGTGACGGAAGTCACGCAGGTCGAACCGCGCATCCGCGGCATCGTGCCGTGGGCGCCGCTGGAGAAGGGGGAGGGCGCCCGCGCCGAACTCGCCCGGCTCGCCGCGAATCCGCTCATCAAGGGCATCCGCCGCATCATCCAGTTCGAGGCCGACCCGGCGTTTTGCCTGCGCCAGGATTTTGTCCGTGGCGTGCAGCTGCTGCCGGAATACGGGCTGAGCTTCGATATTTGCATCAACCACACGCAACTGGCCAACACGATCAAGCTCGTGCGGTTGTGCCCGGGCGTGAAGTTTGTCCTCGATCACATCGCCAAGCCCGACATCAAGGCCGGCCGGCTCGATCCGTGGCGCGCGGAGCTGCGTGAGCTCGCACAGTTGCCCAACGTGTCGTGCAAGCTGTCCGGCCTCGTGACCGAGGCGGATCACGCCGCCTGGACGCCCGCGCAACTGCAGCCGTATATCGACCATGTCATCGCGTGCTTCAGCTGGGACCGCGTGATGTTCGGCGGCGACTGGCCGGTCTCGACGCAGGCGAGCGACTATCCCCGCTGGGTCGACACGCTGGATCCCGCGCTCAAGGGCGCCACGCCCGACCAGCTCCGCAAACTCTACGTCACCAACGCCGAGGCGTTTTACCGGATCTGAGTCGAATCCAAACGATTTAACCACGAATGGACACGAATAGGCACGAATGGCTCTGAGTTCTTAACCACAAATGTCGCAGATGCTCACAGAGTGGTGAGCCCAGTTCCCATCCGTGTGAATCTGTGTTCATGTGGTTTATGCGGCTTGGATTTATTCGTGTGGATTCGTGTCCATTCGTGGTTTTCCACTGCTCGGGCGAATGCAGGTATTTAACGTCCGAATTCGCGGTTGCCGTGGAAGCGAACCTCGTTCCCTTCGTGTTCGCATGCACGAGATCAAATCCACCGCCGGCCTGCCCAAGCCCGATGCCTACCGCGCGCTGCACGTCCAGCTGGCGGCGGTGCTGGCCGGGGAGCGCGACGGTCTCGCCAACACCGCCAACATGGCCGCGCTGCTTTACCAGGCGCTGCCGGGATTGAACTGGGTCGGCTTTTATTTCCTGCGGGATGGCGGACTCGTGCTCGGGCCGTTCCAGGGGAAGGTGGCCTGCATCCGCATTCCGCTGGGCAAGGGCGTCTGCGGCACGGTCGCGCAGCAGCGCGAGACCATCGTGGTGCCCGACGTGGAGAAGTTCCCCGGCCACATCGCCTGCGACCATGCGTCGCGCTCGGAGATCGTCGTGCCGCTGCTCAAGGATGGCCGCCTGTTCGGCGTGCTGGATCTCGACAGCCCGAATCTCGCACGCTTCGATGCCGACGATGCCGCCGGGTTGCAGGCCATGGTGAAGCTGTTGCTGGACGGGTCTGACCTTAGCCGGCTGGCGGATTGAGCCGTCAGGCGGAGCGAGTTCCATCAAGTCTGCACACGATTATAGGCCGGCCTTGCTGAGATGCTGCCGCACCTCTTCGGGTGAGCGAACGCCACCCCCTCGGTGAATGATTGAATGACAATTTGGGCAGACCGGAATCAAATCTTTCTTTGGATCAGTGACACTCTCTGCTTTTCGTGCGGCGAGTGGATTTAGATGGTGAACGTGAATAAAATGGTGACCTAAAGCTCCGTAAATATCACCGAGATCTACTCTACAAATCTTACAACGATATCCGTGAAACTGAATGCATGCCGCGCGCAACTGGGGATCACGTTCTCTTACGGATAGAAGTCTCATAACCTCGGCTCCTTCGTATCGAGGATCGAAATTAGTCCTGCCGGCAGGCTTCTTTTTGTGCATGGGGGCATACCACCCTAGATCAACAAAGGCCTTCCGAACAACCGGGCGTAGCTCCCAGTAAAATCTTTTGTCGATTTCAGACCGCCGGCCGGGAGCAAGAACATGATACCAACCGCGGTTTCCCCAGCTTTTCGGGTGTGAGCGGCGTATGGTGGAGTTTTGTGGCGAGGCGTCGAAGATTTTGCGGCCAGCGCGACCTAGATAAAGATTCACGCGTATAAAGTGCGACAGACCGAGACGATCTGAAAGCCCTTCAGGCGAGCAAGGGCCATCGCAGAGTGCTGCAATAGCAAATCGCTCTTCCTCGGTGAGTCGTGCCTTGAGGAGTGTGTCTTTCATATCTTGCGCAGCAATTTATCTGTTGGAATGTCGTCCTAGCGAAAGGCAGGGGCTTGCGTTTAGCAACGGTGCAATCCCCTGGGGCAGGGCCGGCTTGACCAAATGAGCCTCGTGGGATTCACTACCTGCATGTGCACCAAGGAACTCGCCCATGCAGCCATCAATGCGCTGCCGGATGATGCGACCTTGCAGGATGCCGCTGAGAAGCTGGCGTTGCTCGCGGCTTTGGACAAAAGCCGGGACACGGTAAAAACGGGCCATTGGAAAACGCAGGCTGATGTAGAGAAGCTGCTCCCCCAATGGCTCGAAAAGTAATCTGGTCGGACGACGCCATTGCGGACTTGGCCGCAATCGTGCGGCACATCGCCGCGGACAATCCGTCTGCGGCTCTGAGAATCGGTCAGGCGATTTTGGGAAGCACGCGATTGCTGGATGAGTTTCCTATGTCAGGCCGGATGCTGCCCGAGGAAGGGAAGGAATCTGTTCGGGAGGTAATCCATGCCCCGTATCGGGTGATCTATGAACTGCCCGAATCTGATGTGGTTGTCGTGTTGCGGGTTTGGCATGCGGCGCGCGGTAAACCCGAGGTATGATAGTCGGGGTATGAAACCCCTCTAGGAATCCGAAAGCCGTGGGCCGCGTGGCGAAGCCTATACGCGGCTGTGTCACCTCGTCCCATTTCCCGTTGACCGGGGCGGAGGGGAGGGGCTTCATACCGGCATGGTGCCGAGCGTTTTGATCGTTGATGACGAGAAGCACACCCGCGAGGGGCTCCAGCAGGCGTTGCAGGAGCATTACGATGTGTCGGTGGCGGCCAGCGCCGATGAGGCCTTCAATCTGATGGATGCCCAGGAGTTCGAGGTGATCGTCACCGACCTCCGCATGCCGGGCAAAAGCGGCCTCAAGGTCATCGACAAGGCCCTGGCCCTCGCGAACAAGCCGGCGGTCATCATGATGACCGCCTACGGCAGCATCGACTCCGCCGTCGAGGCCATGAAGCGCGGCGCCGTGGATTTCCTGACCAAGCCCGTGCAGATCGAGCGGCTCGAGATCCTCATCCAGCGTGCGCTCAAGACCAAGACCCTCGAGGTCGAGGTGAAGCAGCTGCACGAGCGGCTTGACGAGAAGTTCAATGTCGAGGGCATCGTCGGCCACTCGCCGAAGCTGGCGGAGGTCATCGAGCGCGTGAAACTCGTGGCGCCGTCGAAGGCCACCATCCTCATCGAGGGCGAGACGGGCACCGGCAAGGAACTCATCGCCCAGGCCATCCACCAGGCCAGCCCGCGCGCGCGGGCGCCGTTCGTGCCGGTGCATTGCGCGGCGCTGCCGGCGCAGCTGCTGGAGAGCGAGCTCTTCGGCCACGAGCGCGGGTCGTTCACCGGCGCGACGGAGCGCCGCGAGGGCCGCTTCGAGGCCGCGGACTCGGGCACGGTTTTCCTGGACGAGATCGGCGAGATCGGCCCTGAGATACAGGTGAAGCTCCTGCGTTTCCTCGAGACGAAGAGTTTCGAGCGCATCGGCAGCAGTAAGACCATGACGGTGGACGTGCGCCTCGTGGCCGCGACCAACCGCAACCTCGAGCAGATGGTGAAGGAGGGGAAGTTCCGCGAGGATCTGTTCTTCCGGCTCAACGTCGTGCGCATCACCACGCCACCGCTGCGCGAGCGGACGGACGACATCCCGGTGCTGCTGGAGCATTTCATCAAGGTCTACTCGAAGGAGAACGCCTACGAGCCGGTGACCGTCGAGCCCGGTGCGATGCGCTACCTGCAGTCCTACCCGTGGCCCGGCAACATCCGTGAGCTGCGCAATTTCGCCGAGAACGCCGTCGTGCTCCGCCGCGGCGGCAAGATCAGCGAGTTCGACCTCGAGCCGCGGTTCCGCGGGGAGACGGCCCCGCCGCCGGCGATGGTCACAGCCACGCCGGCCAACCCGTATTCGGTCGAGGACAACGAAAAGCGCCTGCTGAAGGAGGCGCTGATGAAGGCCCGCGGTAACCGCACCAAGGCGGCGAAGCTGCTCGGCATCAGCCGCCGCACGCTGCACCGCAAGATCGCCGAGTGGCCCGAACTCGACGTGGTGGACCGGGGATGAAAGGCGGCGCACTTGTTTGTCATTCTGAGCGCAGCGAGGAATCCAGAATGATATGAGCCT
>DAORVZ010000090.1:0-6876 GCA_035434005.1 Lacunisphaera sp. | reverse complement strand
AGACCGGCCGGGCCCCGGCCGGCCAGGAGGGCCTCGACGGTGGCGAGGATCGCGCGGACGTCGCCGCCGGTCAGGTCGGCAAACGGCGCCGGCGTGAGGCCGAAATCCTCCGCCCGCCACGTCGCCCGCATCTCCCGCAAGCGTCCGACCCCTTGCACATGGTTGGTGGTCGCCGTGGTGAGCTCGTCAATGCCCTGAGCAGCCGTGATGACACCGTGTCCGACGAGGCCCGCCGTCTGTCCAAGTTCGTCCAGTGCATGAGCGAGCTTGGCCACCAGCGGCAGCGAATAGACCCCCAGGAGGACGTTCGCCGGCCGGCCGGGATTTAGAAGCGGACCGAGCACATTGAAGACGGTGCGCCTGCCCTGGGCCGCGAGGGACTTGCGAACCACTGCGACATTCTTGAAGGCCGGATGATAATTTGGAGCGAAGAAAAAAGCGTAGCCCAGTTGCGCAAGGGCCTGGCGCAATTTTCCGGGCGAGGCTGAGAGATCCACCCCCAAGCCCGCCAGCAGGTCGGCGCTGCCACACTTCGAGGTGATGCCGCGGTTGCCCTGCTTCATGACCGGCACCCCCGCACTGGCTACCACGAGCACGACAAGGCTGGAGATATTGAACCCGCCCGCATGATCGCCGCCTGTGCCGACGATGTCGATGGCCTGCGCCGCCCAAGGCTCGACACCAGGGTTGATGGCCAGAGCCCGGAACTCGCGGGCAAGGCCGGCGATCTCCTGCGGAGTCTCTCCCTTGCTCGCCAAGGCGGTCAAAAAGGCCCCTTTGGCGTCATCCGGCACTTCGGGCGAAGCCAGCGCGCCAGCCGCAGCGGACACTTCCGCGGCGTGCAAGTCCTGTCGGGTGTTGAGCTTGGCGGTGAGGTCGGTCAAGGCGGCCATCGAGGGGCCGAGCAGAATCATTTCTCCCAACGGCGCAAAGCATATTCCTCGACAGTCGAGGGCGTTTGCGCGGACATGGACATGTGCAGTCATTGCCTCGCCTACTCTGCGTCAGTCTCCTGTTGGCCAGTGGCCTAGCCCGCCCGGCTGACGCCGCCGAAAAACCGGCACCCCCTCTCGCCGAGCTTAGCGTGGGTGACGCGATCGTGCTCGGCGTGGTCGAGGGCGTGACTGAATTCCTGCCAGTCTCCTCGACCGGGCACCTCATCATAGCCACGCGGGCGCTCGGCCTCGAGTCGGAGAAACAGCTCATGGATCGCACGGGCCGACCGTTGTGGCACAAGCCACCCTCGCCCGATCATCCCGCCGGTGTGCCCCTGACGCTCAAACTGGCCGCTGACACCTACACCGTCATCATTCAGGTCGGCGCCATCGGCGCAGTCGTGCTGCTCTATTGGCGGCAGGTGCTGTCCATGTTCATCGGACTGTTCGGACGCAGCAGTGCCGGCTATCGCTTGCTGCGCAACGTCCTGCTGGCATTTTTTCCCGTGGCGATCTTCGGCTTCCTGTTGCACGACCTGATTGACCGATACCTTTTCTCGATCTGGACGGTGATCGGGGCCCTCATTGTCGGCGCGCTGGTGATGTTGTGGGCGGAACGCTGGCGCCGGGCCAATAGCGGCATCGGATTCTCCAAGGGAGATCCATCGAGCTTGTCCTCGCGCAAGGCACTGGGCATCGGCTTGGCCCAATGCTTGGCGCTGTGGCCCGGGATGAGCAGGTCCATGGTGACCATAGTCGGCGGCTATCTCGCGGGTTTGAATGCCGCGAAAGCCGCTGAATTCAGCTTTCTCGTGGGTCTGCCGACTCTGGCAGGTGCCGCTGTCTACAAAGCGGCTCGCTCCGGCCCGGCCATGATCGAGGTTTTTGGGTGGCCAGATGTCCTGCTGGGAGCCGGGGTCGCCGCGATTTCGGCACTGCTGGCCGTCAAATTCCTCGTGCATTTCATCTCCCGTCACGGACTGGCGCTTTTTGCCTATTACCGTTTGGCTCTGGCCTTTGCATTACTGGTGCTTTACCTGTTTTGACCCGCCGCCGAGACGGCGACATAACTCTTGACGGCTCCCGGCACGAACCTTACGACCCTCATCTTTATATAACCAAAAAGCACCGGGTCTCGCGACCCACCGCGCTCCTGACTTTTCTTTTATGGCCAATCCGAAACGCAAACAATCCAAGCGCCGCAGCGCCAATCGCCGCGCCGCCAACGCGCTCCGCGCCCCGCAATTTGCCAAGGACACCGACGGTGGCTCTTTCCGCCCGCACCGCGTGAATCCCAAGACCGGTATCTACCGCGGCCGCCAAGTCCTCGACGTCGAGGTCTAAACAGTCTGTCGGGTTCAGTTTTCCGCCATTAACTCCGTGACGGCCAGTCCCGCGACTGCTCACGCCCGGATTGCGGTGGACGCCATGGGCGGTGATCTCGGCCCGTCGGAGGTCGTGGCGGCGGTCAAGCTGGCGCTGGCCGACGAATCCATCAACCCGATCTCACTCATCGGCGATCAGACCGTGCTGGAACCGCTGGTTTCCGCAGCCGGCTTGAAGGATCATGATCGGCTCGCCATTGTGCATGCCTCCGAAGTGATCACGATGGAAGACAAGCCCCTGCGGGCCATCGTGCGGAAAAAAGATTCCTCGATGGTCCGGGGATTCAACCTCGTCAAGGAAGGTGCGGCAGCCGCGTTTGTCAGTTCCGGCAACACCGGCGCCTTGATGGCTGGCAGCAAGCTCCTCGTCGGTTCCATCGCCGGCGTGGACCGGCCGGTGCTCGCCGCGGTCATCCCCCGCGAGAACGGGCATTTCATCCTGATCGACGCCGGAGCCAACCCCGAGGCCACCGCCGAGCATCTGGTGCACAACGCCATTCTCGGGGCCGACTATGCCCGGGTCATCTTCGGGCTCGAGTCCCCTCGGGTGGGGCTGCTCACCATCGGCACCGAGGAGGGCAAAGGCACCGCGCTCACCACCGAAGCCAACAACCTACTCAAGAAGGTCACCGGGATCATCAATTACAGCGGGCCCATCGAGGGCTTTCAGGTGTTTCGCGACCACGTCGATGTGGTGGTGTGCGACGGCTTCGTCGGCAACACCCTCCTCAAGACCTGGGAGTCGCTCGCCAAGTTCATCAGCGGCATGCTGCGGGATGAAATCAAACGCACGCCCGTCCGCCTGCTGGGCGGCGCTCTCGCCAAAGGGGCCTTCGATGTGCTGAAGTCCCGCATGAATCCCGACGCCTACGGCGGCGCCCCCCTGCTCGGCGTGCGCGGCAACATCCTCAAGGCCCACGGCTCCTCCAATCGCCATGCCTGGGTGAGCGCCATCCGGGTTGCCGCCAAGATCATCCACCATGATCTCTATCATCGCATCGAGTCCGACATCACGGGGGCCAACACGCGCATGGCCGCGCCATTGACCGCGCCCCCGGTCGCCGACTAATCTATTTTATGGCCTCAGTCATCATCGCCGGCGTCGGTTCCTACGCCCCGTCCAAAGTCCTCACCAACGACGATCTGTCCAAGATGGTGGACACCTCTGATGAGTGGATTTACACGCGCTCCGGCATCCGGGAGCGCCGCATCGCCGCCGCAGACGAGGCGTGCTCCGACCTGGCCGTCAAGGCGGCCATGGCCGCTCTCGCCGACGCCAAGCTGCAGGCCAGCGACATCGACCTGCTCATCGTGGCCACGGCCTCGCCCGATACCCCCCTGCCCTCCACCGCCTGCTTCGTGCAGCACAAGCTCGGGGTGCCCGCCCACGCGACCTGCTTTGACATCGCCGCCGCCTGCTCCGGCTTCCTCTACGCCTTGGAGATCGCCTACGGCCAGCTGCTCACCAACCGCTACAAGCGCGCCCTCATCATCGGGGCGGAGAAGCTCTCCACCGTCACGGACTGGACCGACCGGACCACCTGCGTGCTTTTCGGCGACGCCGCCGGCGCGGCAGTGCTGCACAAGGTGGACCAGCCGGGGATCGGCATCCTAGGTTCCGACCTGGGGGCCGACGGTGAGTTCGCCGACAATCTCTACATCTCCGCCGGAGGCAGCAAACGCCCCGCCGACGCCAAGTCGGTAGAGGAACGCGCCCACTGCATCCGGATGAATGGCCGCGAGGTATTCAAGAGCGCAGTGCGGGTCATGGAGACCGTCGCCCGCGAGATGATGGAACAACACAACCTCACGCCTGACCAAATCAACCTCGTGATCCCCCATCAGGCCAACATCCGCATCATCGAATCGCTCGCCGGGTCCCTGAAGGTGCCGATGGACCGGGTCTACGTAAATCTTGACCGCTACGGCAACACCTCCTCCGCCTCCATCCCGCTGGCCTTGGACGAGGCACGCCGCGCCGGCCGCATCAAACCCGGCGATCTCACCCTTTTAGTCGCATTTGGCGCTGGCTTGACCTACGGTGCCACTCTTATTCGCTGGTGACCATTCGTTTCATGCGCCGTCTCCCCCTCTCCTTCCTGTTCGCGGCCACCGCCGCGCTCCTCATTGTTCCCGCCCGGCTGACTGCCGACCTGATCTGGACGCCGCAGGACGGCTGGAAAATCGAGGGTGGCGCACTCGCCGGCCTGGCCGGCGAGGAGGGTCGCCACGCCCTCGACATAATGAACCGGGCGCGGTCGGCCGAGGAATCCCGCAACTCTGATTCTGCTCTCAAGCTCTACACCAGCGTTGCCAAGAAATACCCCAATTCCGTCTTCGCCTCTGAAGCCCTCTACCGGGCCGGCCGCATCCAGCAGCAAAAACAGCAATTCTACAAAGCCTTCACGACCTTCCAGCAATTGGTGTCGCGTTATCCAAGTTCGGAAAAATTCAACCAAGTCATCGGCGAGCAATATCGCATTGCCGCCGATCTGTTCGCCGGCAAACGCACCCGTATCTGGGGCTGGCTACCCGGCTTCAAGAACCGCGAGCGCGCGCTCGAATACTTTGAGACCATCGTCGCCACCGCCCCTTACAGCGACTACGCCCCGCTTTCGCTGATGAACGCCGCCCGCGGCTACAAGCAGGTCGGCGAGACCGAGGCCGCCATCGATGCCCTCGATCGCATGATCAATACCTATCCGCGCAGCGTGCTCACCCCGGATGCCTACCTGAAGATCGCAGACACGCACGCATCCTTGGTCGACGGTCCGTATTACGATCAAGCGTCCACCACCCAGGCCGTCACCTACTATGAGGATTACATGATTCTCTTCCCCGGCGACGCCGGCATGGGTCAGGCAGAAAACGGTCTGGCGAAAATGAAAACCGTCCTCGCCCAAAGCAAGCTGACCATTGCCGACTACTACTACAAATACCGCCGAAACTACAAGGCCGCCAAGGTCTTCTACAACGAGGCGATCACAGTCTATCCCGATTCTGCGGTCGCCGCCCAAGCGCGGGCTAAACTCGTTGATGTTGATGCCAAGCTAGAGGCTCAGACCGCCGCTGCCGCCGGGCAGCCTGCACCCAAGGCGGTTGAGCCACGGAAGAAGAAACGCCTCTGGCTGTTCTAAGGGGAAATTTCCCCATGTCTGCGATTTCATTCCCAGAGCTTGGCGCGCTCACCCGCGGCCTCTCCGTTCTCGCCTTTTTGACCGGCGCCCTCTGTTCGACCGGCTGCGCTGGCTACCAGCTCGGCACCGGCACGGCGCCCAAGTTCACCACGCTCTACATCGCACCGGTCACGACGGTTGCCTTGATCCCGCAGGCCCGTGAAATCGTCACCACACAACTGCGTGAGGCTTTCCTCAAGGACGGTCGCGTCAAGCTGGTCGCGTCACCGGCGGAGGCCGAAGCCGTATTGCAAATCGCCCTGATCGGCTACGACCGGACTGTGGCCGTTTCCCGGCAGGACGACACCGGTTTGGCCCGGCGCTTTGACGTGTCGCTGCGCGCCCATGCCACCCTGACCGACCAACGCACCAAGCAGTCCCTTTTTGTCCAACGCCCGTTGACCGCAAAAAGAGGAGTCTTCACGGACAGCGGTCTCGTGCCGGCCGAATACCAGACCATCCCCCTCCTCGCCGAGCTACTCGCAAACGAGGCCACGCACGCCGTGCTGGATACGTGGTAGGTTGACCCACGCTGGCCAGTGGCTTTGGTAGGTGCCCCAACCAATCATGTCGCACCCATCAATCATTGCCCCTTCCCTGCTCGCCGGGGACCATGCCAACCTCGCGGTCAGCGCCCGGAACGTGGCGGACAGCGGGGCCCATTGGCTGCATTGCGACATCATGGATGGGCATTTCGTGCCCAATCTGACCTTCGGGCCCGAGACCCTCGCCGCCGTGCGTCGTGCCGGCAGCGAACTGTTTCTCGACACCCACCTGATGCTCGTGGAGCCGCAGAAATACATCGAGGCATTCGCCAAGGCCGGATCCGGCCTCATCAGCATCCACATCGAACCCACCTACGACCACCGCGGCACACTCGCCCTGATCCGCCAGCTCGGCTGCCAGTGCGGCATAGCGCTGAATCCCGATACGCCCGCCGCCAGCATCGAGGCTCTGATCGGCGAGGTTGATCTCGTGCTCGTGATGACGGTGCAGCCTGGTTTCGGCGGCCAGCCATTCCGGCGCGATATGCTGTCCAAGATCAGGGAAATTGACCACTGGCGGAATACCCGGGACCTCAAGTTCCGACTCGAAGTCGACGGCGGCATCGATCTGGCGACCGCAGTCGAGTGCCGCTCGGCCGGGGCCGACACCTTCGTCGCCGGCACCTCATTCTTCAAGGCCTCGGACAAGACCTCGTTCACCGCGACCATTGCCAGGTTGTAACGGCCGGTCTATGGTCGCCGCGTTGCGGCCAACCATCACCGCCCGCTCGCGCGGGCCAGGTCGGCCGCCTTCTGATATTGAGACCGGAACTGCCCGGCGAGTTCGTTGGCGAGCCGGATTTCCTCCACCTTGTTCTTGGCGGACAGGGCCGGC
>DAORVZ010000089.1:0-6878 GCA_035434005.1 Lacunisphaera sp. | reverse complement strand
CGCGAGCAAGCTCGCTCCCACAAAATGACGGCAGGGATTTCGAGCTGTCTTGATCTATTGCCCCGGGGATCTTTACTTGATCGCGGATTGGAACGGATCCTCCCTGCGTCGGACAGAGGCATGATCCGTCTTTATCCGTGATGGAAAATCGCATGCGGTCTGCCGATGTCCGATTGCGTCGTGGCGCTGCATAAAAAAACCCGCAGCTTGCGGCTGCGGGTCGAAAGGAGGGGAGGCGAACTCAGGCCTTCTGCACGAGGCCGGCCTTGATGGCCTTGACCGAGACCCACATGCGCTTGGTGCCGCCGTTGGGCAGCTTGACCTTGATCCACTGCAGATTCGGGCGGAACAGGCGGGTCGTCATGCTGGTGACGTGCGTGCCGATGCCGCCGCTCTTCTTGGACTGACCCTTGCGGTTGATGATCTTGCCCTTGGTCGGGCGTTTACCGGTGATTGCGCAAATTCGTGCCATGGTGTTTCTTGAGTTAAAGGGTCAGGAGTAAAGGACGGCTTTTGCCCTTAGCAAGGGAATTTTGGAATACTCCTCCGTTGGGGCTCACTTGCGCAAAGCGTGGAGGGCCTGAAACTTCTGCCCCATGTTGGCGGGATGGAGCAGTTGCATGAGCATCCTTTTCCGTGGACTCAAACTGCCACTCTCGGCGGTCGTGATAGCCGCGAGGAGGTCGGCGGCATAGTTCATGAAAAAGCTCTCCTGGGAGTCGACACGCGTCTCCCCGAAGCCGGCGCGGACCAGACCATCCTCCAGCCAATCCCAACAGATGTGGCCGGTGATGTCCTGCTTGCCGGGCCGGCCCAGCAGATCGCCGCCCATTTTTTGGCGGTGATAGGTCCGCAGCGTGCCCGCCGGGCAGTGCTCGGCGAGCTCAACCCAAAACTTGCCGTAGTCGAATGCGAGAAACAGTCCGGTCCACGCCGGGCTGACCATGCGCTGGAGAATCGGCACTGTGCGGATCGGCAGGTCGATGCGGTAGCCCTCGGCGGCGGTTTTCGGCAACCGGTCCGCATAGGCGGCCAGCTCGGGGGTGTAATCCGGCAGCTCCACCTCCCGCAGGTGCCGGCCGTGCAAGGCCACGCCGAGCTCACGCCACGCATTTTCCCTCCGCACCACCCTGGTGAAGGGTTGGGCATCGAACAGCTCGTTGGAGAAGACCACGCTCCGCGCCGGAAACACAAACGGCTGCCCGTAGGAAATGGTCTGGTAGGCGGCAAAGGGATGCGCCACATCCCGCAGTATGCCGGCACCGGGCTCGGCCGCCACTTCGACAAATGTGAAGTCAGCCGGCTTGGCCGGTGCGAGCAGCTTGACGGCCGCTGCGACGACCAGTTCGCCAAAAACCGGGCTGAACGTTGTCGCCGTAAAGAAATCGGCCTTCTCGTCCCGGCCGACACGCTTGAAGTCTCGCGTGTAATAGCCCGCCGTCGGGTGATACATCGCCAGCTCCATATAGCGGGCGAACGAGACCCCGGTGGCGGCGTCGGGCTCGGTGGCGAAGATTTCGAAGAAGTCGGACGAGGTAGCCATTTTTAAAGTTGTGCAGGAGCACCGGCCTGTCCCGGGTTTTTCCGGGAGGAGGCAGAGCGCATATCACTATTTGCCAAGACAATCATTTGTGCCCACCTAAAGTCATGCTTAAACGCTGCCTGCTCATCGCCCTCGCCGTCGTCGCCGGCTACGGCGCGGCCCAGTTCGCCGCCCGCAGCGGCGCGCCGGGCTGGTGGCCCGACCGGGAACGCGACCGGAATGTGAAGTATTTCCGCGAGGTGCTGCAGTTGGTGAAGGAAAACTACGTGGGCGACGCACCGGCCGGCTACGATGACCTCACGCGTGCGGCCCTGGACGGCCTCGTCGGCCAACTGGATCCGCATTCCCAGTTTCTCCGGGCGGACGACTACCAGGAGACGGAGGAGGAGATGTCCAATGCCTTTGGTGGCGTTGGTATTCAGGTGGAGATGCGCGACAATCGCATCGTCATCATCACGCCGATTGCCGGCACGCCGGCCGAGCGGGCCGGGCTGCGCCGCGGCGACCAGCTGGTGAAAATCGACGGCCAGCCCATCGAGAACCCCTCCATCGAAAAGACCGTGCGGCTCGTGCGCGGAGTGCCGGACACGCGTGTGACGGTCACCATTTTTCGGCCCGCCACGAAGCAAACCCTCGATTTTCCGCTCCTGCGGGCGCGCATCCGGCTGGACAGCGTGCGCAACGCCACCCTGCGCCCCGGCGGCCTCGGCTACTTGCAGGTCACCCAGTTCAGCGAACGCACCGGCAAAGAGTTCGCGGCTGCGCTCAGCGGGCTTGAGCGACAGGGCCTGCGTGGTTTGGTGATCGACCTGCGCAACAATCCCGGCGGCCTGCTCGATGCGGCGATCGACGTGTGCAATGAATTTTTCAACGATGGCGAACTCATCGTTTTCACCCAGGGGCGCGCGCCGGAATCGCGGGAGAATTATAATGCCAACAACGGCCACCGGCGGCGCGCCTACCCGATCGCGCTATTGGTCAACGGCGGCACGGCCAGCGCGGCGGAAATTGTTGCCGGTGCCATGAAGGACACCAAACGCGCCGTCATCGTCGGCGAGAAGACCTTCGGCAAGGGCTCTGTCCAGAGCATCATCGAGCTTCAGCAAGGCGAGGGTCTGCGCCTCACCACGGCTCGCTACTACACGCCCAGCGGCATCACCATTCATGAGAAGGGCATCGCTCCGCACGTCGAGATCGAGATATCTGCGGACGATGAGGCCAAACTCCGGCTCCAACAATCGCGCGCCGATCTGACGGAACCGGTGGAGTTCAAGGAGCGCTTTGGCTTCGACCGCCTGGAGGATCTGCAACTTAACGCCGCCGAGGAAGTCCTGACCGGTGTGCTGGCGGCCCGCGCCCAATGATCCTCGCACTCGAAAGTTCCTGTGACGAGACCGCCGTGGCGGTCTTCGACCCGGCGCGCGGGCTCACCCACGAATGGATACACAGCCAGATCGCGCTGCACGAGGCCTATGGCGGGGTCGTGCCCGATCTGGCCAGTCGCGAGCACCTCGCTCACTTTGGGCCGCTGGTGGCCCGGGCTTTGGCCGCCGTGCCGGCGGAACGGATTTCCAGCATCGCCGTGACCAAGGGGCCGGGTCTCGCCGCGTGCCTGGCCATGGGCCTGTCCACCGCCAAGGCCTTGGGGTTGGCTTGGGGTGTGCCGGTCGTGGGCGTCAACCACCTGCGCGCGCACGCCTTCTCGCCATTCATCGCGCTGCACGCGGCTAATCCCGGAGCCTTCGATGAAGTGTTCGCCCAGCTCCTGCCGCACCTTGGGCTCCTGGTTTCGGGAGGCAACACGGCGCTGTTCAGCATCGATGAGGCTCGATGCATCCGGCTGCTGGCGTCGACGATGGATGACGCTGCCGGTGAAGCCCTCGACAAGGGGGCCAAGCTGCTTGGCTTGGGTTACCCCGGCGGGCCGCAGGTCGAAAAGCTCGCGGCGACCGGCAACGCCTCGGCCTTCGCGTTTCCCAAGGCCGTCGCGCAGCGTTCGTCACTGGAGTTCAGTTTCTCTGGTCTCAAGACCAGCCTGCGCTACCAGCTTGAGAAAATGCCCTCCGAGGAAATCGAGCACCGCAAGCCCGACCTCTGCGCGAGCTATCAGGCGGCAGTCTTCAATGCGCTGGTGAGGAAGTCGGCGCTGGCGCTGGCACGCGACCATGCGTCGGGCCCAGGGCACGGTGCCTATCGCAGCTTCGGACTGTCCGGCGGCGTCGCCAACAATCAGACGCTTCAGCGCGATCTCGAAAACGCGGCCAAGGCGAAGGGGATCCCATTCCTCCGCGCCCAAGCGAAGCACACGGGTGACAATGCCGGGATGATCGCCTTCGCCGCGTGGGCCGAACGCGAGACGGGCGGGGCGAACGCGGCGATTCCCGACCTGGGGATCGCGCCGAGTCTGCCGCTGGCGCTATGAAATCGGCCTGCTCGTAGGCCTGAACGAGGCCAAGAAAGTAACCTTTTGCAGGACTTCACCGCCGTCGTGAAGCAGCTCGTCAACTATGCCCCGGCCAAGCCGAAGTGGGTGCAGATCACTGGCATTCCGCTCTCCATGCACTACGAGAATGATTAGGTCGTCCCAGATAATCAGATTACCTATACTTTTCCCACATGGGCTGACGACCCACTTGCAAATTCACTGCCAAGCCGAAAGCATGGCCAAAGTCTTAGCCGCCATCGCAAACCTGACTATTTAAGATGAAAACTTGGCCGATTCCGTCTTGGGTTCCGCACAAGCAAGCCACGGATTGTGAAGGAGCCGAAGAGCGCTGGGCACGAACGATGAAGCGAGAGGGGGCAAAATGCATCTACTGTGACCTGGACTTGGTGAGCAGCGTTGAACTTCTGCTATCGGCGGAATTAGATCATCTAGTGCCGAAGGAGGCATTTCGTAGCCCCGAGAAAAAGGGGTTCACCAAAGACGGTGATTACCGCACCAATCTGGTCTTTTGTTGTGGTCCATGCAATGACTCGAAAGGAAACTGGCCACTCTCTTTACCCGAAGCCGAAGCCAGAGAAATGCTAGCCTTGAATCGCGATACATATCTTGAAATTGCTAAAAAGTATACCGTTGGCCGCCGCCGTTCCGAAGAAAAGCGGGTGGCTAAATTGATGGCTAAGGCCTGGGCACAGCGTGCCACAAAGCTTGGAGCACACAAAACCTGACGGACAGGCGGACAACTCTGCGTCTTCGGTGTTCTTTATGTGCTTGTGCTCATGCAAGGCTCCTCAGGCATCGGGGCCCAGCCCTGCGTGGTCTTGGCCCCTTGTATGCTCGTGTTTCGGGGTAAAGCGGAGATCACGGAACAAACCGAGCGGCGAACACGTCGCTACGATGCGTGACTGGTCTTGAGCTATACTTTATCTCAGCCTGCTATCGCAGCAGCAGTTGATGCTTGTCGCCCTCGATGATTGCCAGCGTCAGGTGCCAGGCCCCCGTCGGCAGCCATGAGCCGGTCTTCTCCGGCCACTCCACCGCGAGCACATAGGGGCTGACCAGGAATTCATCGAGCAGGAGGGAATCGATCTGGGCCTCCTGCTCCAGGCGGTAGGCGTCGAGATGGATGAGCCTTAGCTTCGTGCCCTGATAGACGGAGTAGATGGCGAAGGTTGGGCTGGTCACGTGTTCGTGCACGCCGAGACCTTGGGCGAGGCCCTGCACGAAGGTAGTCTTGCCCACGCCCATGTCGCCATGCAGCGCCAGCGTGGTGTCCGGCGGTAGTGCCGCGGCCAACTCGGCCGCGAGGGCGCGGGTTTGTTCAGCCGACTCAGTCGTGATACCGGTCTTCAATTTTTCAACGATCATCATGATGCGCGGACACGACAGGGAAGTTTCCAACAGCGGATTGAACGGATATTCGCGGATGCCTTGAACGGGATGTAAGGGAGAAAACAGCGGAACGGGAAACAACTGCTCTGTTCCCTCTGTTTCCTCCTGTGAGAAAAAATCTTAGCGCAGGTGCTCATAACCGTGATAGTCCGCCAGGCGCAGGGCGTCGGCGGGGAATTGGTTTTTCGGGACGAAGCGGCCGAGACGGCTCAGCTTCAACTTCGGGAAGCGCTTGCGCCAGTCGCGCTCGAGCTTGTCGGTGCCGGCCCGGACGACGATTAGTAGTTCGTAATCCTCGCCGTCGCCCAGTGCGTGAGCCAGCGGGGTTTTCCTGGTGATGCGAGCCCGGCGGCGCGCCGCGGCGCTCATGGGAATTGCCCGGGCGTCCAAGGCGGGCACGAGCCCATACGGGGTGAGGGAGTCGAGGTCCTTGGCGAGGCCGTCGCTCACATCCATCATCGCGCGCACTTCCGGCCGGCCGGCGAGCCAGGCGCCTTCGTCGAGCCGGGGGGTGAAGGCATGATGATGTCCGAGCAGGCTGCCACCGAGCGAACCGGTGACGTAGATCGAGTCGCCGGCGCGTGCGCCGCTGCGTGTGATCACGCGGCGGCCGGCGGACTCGCCGTGCAGGGTGAGGAACGCGCCGAAGAACCCGGTCGGGCCCTGCGTGATGTCGCCGCCGACGATCTTGACGTTATGGTCGAGCGCACAGGCCGCGAGGCCGCGGTAGAATTGCTCCAGCCAGCGGACGCTGGTCTGCGGTGCGAGCGCGAGAGATACGACGGCCGCCACCGGGCGTCCGCCCATGGCGGCGATGTCGCTCAGGTTGCGCTTCAGGAGCTTGGCCCCGACCGCCCGCGCGGGCACCGTCGCGTCGAAATGCTGCCCCCAGATCACCGGGTCGGTGGTGACCAGCTGGTGATGCCTCGTCGGCGGGATGACGGCGCAGTCGTCGCCGATGCCGAACGGAGACACCGGTGACGCGCGGCCCAGCCACCGGCGGATGCCGGCGATGAGCTTTCGTTCGCCGTGGGCGGCGACCGACTGCGCGCGGCTGGAAGTGAATGGCGTCATTTCGCGAGGTTAGGCAGGCCGGAGAGCAAGACGAGGACGGTGTTCAGGTTGAATAGGCCGTGGGCGATGATCGGCACGCGGATGGAGCCGGTGGCCTCGTAGGCGACGGCGAGCCCCATGCCGAGGGCGGCCAGCGGCAAGAAGCCCGCCCAGTTGCCATGGAGGGCGCCGAAGCAGACGCCGCTGATGATGAGCGCTGTGCCGCGTCCGAGCTTCTGCCGGCAAAAGCGATAGAGTCCGGCGCGGAAGAGCAGTTCCTCGTAGATCGGGGCGAGCACGCAGGCCACCAGCAGCATCGCCACGATGACGAGCGGCGAGCGCGTGTTGGCGAAAATCGCGATAACGTCCTGGGGGGCGACCGGCAGGCCGAGCTGTTCGACCAGGAAGGTCCAGCCGAGGCTGACGAGGCTGAGCACGGGCAGGGCG
>DAORVZ010000088.1:0-6886 GCA_035434005.1 Lacunisphaera sp. | reverse complement strand
TGGGAGGCGTGGCCTGTCACCGTGAGGCCTGAAACCGGGGCAATGAAAAACCCCCGCGGTTTGCACCTGCCGGGGTTTAGGAAAATCGGGTTCCATCTGCCACGGGCAAGGCGCTTCAGGCCTTCCCGAGGAGGGAAGGCTAGCTCACGTGGTGGTGATGGTGGTTGAGAACCATGGACGAAGGGCCGTCTTGATGCCCCCGGCCCGGTGGTGGCGCAAGTATTTTCCTGTCGCGACGGGCCGCCGGCTGCGCAACTGGTGCGTCATAAGCGACAAGCGTGGCACCCCCAGCCCACTCGACGGACGGGAAACCCTCCTGACCCCCTTCAGCAGAAGATTGGTCGGGTGATCCGTGCGGGCAGGGTTCTGGCCATCGCCTTGCTGGGCCGGCATTTAACCTCGCGTCCGGGGCGAGTAATGAACGAAAACAGCGGGGTTTAGTCTTACGTTTCTCCCGCGCTCCCTCATCCACCCCCGCTTTGAACGATACCAAGAGCCCGCTCCGCCGCTTCTTTTCCCGACAGCTCACGCGCCGCCACGGCGGCCTGCTGGTCTTCTTTGGGGTCTTCCTCGCGCTGTCGTTTCTCACGCGCCTCGTGCTGCTCGTGAAGGCGTCGTCCGATGTGACCTGGACGCTGAGCCTCGTGGCGTCCTTTGCCTGGGGCGTGCTGTTTGACCTCGGGGCGGCCGGGTGGGCGGCGCTGCCGCTGCTGTTCCTGCTGACCTTTCTGCCCGGGAGCTGGTTCAAGCACCGGTGGGAGCAGTGGCTGGCGCACGGCGTCGGCTTCCTGGTGATCTACGGGTTGCTGTTCGGCACCATCGCGGAATGGGTGTTCTGGGACGAGTTCGGCGTGCGTTTCAATTTCATCGCCGTCGACTACCTCGTCTACACAACCGAGGTGATCGGCAACATCCGCGAGTCCTACAACCTGCCGCTGATTTTTGGCGGGCTGGCAATCGCGTCCGCCGCGGCCTACTGGCTGTGCTGGCGCACCGGCTATCCGCGGCGCTGGGCGGAGGCGGCGGCGCACGAGCCCTTCAAGTCCCGCCTCGCGGCCGGCGGCGTGTGGTTCGCCGGCATCCTCGCCGTGGGCCTGGCGTTGAGCGAGAGCCAGCTGCCGGCCTTCAAGAACAACTTCAACCGCGAGCTGGCGAAGGACGGCCTATGGTCGCTCTTCGCCGCGTTCAAGAACAACGAGCTCGACTACGACCAGTTCTACCAGACCCGCACGCCGGTGGAGTCCTTCAAGGCCCTGAACGAGGAGCTGGTTGAAGACGGTTCCCTGCTGCTCCGCCCCGGCGAACTCGACACCCTGCGCTACGTCCACAACGACGGCCCCGAGCTGCGGCCGAACGTCATCCAGATCACGGTCGAGAGCCTGAGCGCGGACTTCCTCGGCATCTTCAACCGCGCGTCCAACCTCACGCCCAACCTCACGGAGATCGCGGCCAACAGCCTGGTGTTCGACACCTTCTACGCCACCGGCACGCGCACCGACCGCGGCATGGAGGCGCTCACCCTCTCGATGCCGCCGACGCCCGGCCGCTCCATCGTCAAGCGCCCGCGCAACGAGAACCTGTTCACCCTCGGCTCCGTCTTCCGCGCGAAGGGCTACGACACCGCGTTCATCTACGGCGGCTTCGGCTACTTCGACAACATGAACTACTTTTTCGGCAACAACGGCTACCGCGTCATCGACCGGACCGGCGTGCCGAAGGCGGACATCACCTTTGCCAACGTCTGGGGCGTGTGCGACGAGGACCTCTTCCGCTGGACGATGCGCGAGGCCGACGCCAGCGCCGCGTCGGGCAAACCCTTCCATTATTTCGTGATGACGACATCGAACCACCGGCCCTACACCTTCCCCGAGGGCCGCATCGACCTGCCGTCGAAGATCTCCGGCCGCGCCGGCGCCGTGAAATACACCGACTTCGCCATCGGCCAGTTCCTGCGCGACGCGGCGACGAAGCCCTGGTTTAAGAACACCGTCTTCGTCATCGTGGCCGACCACTGCGCCTCCAGCGCCGGCAAGACCGAACTGCCGGTGCAGAACTACCACATCCCGCTCATCATCTATGCGCCCGGTGGCCACATCGCGCCCGGCCACATCCGGACGCTCACCAGCCAGATGGACTACGCGCCGACGCTCCTCGGCCTGCTGAACTGGAGCTACCCGAGCCGTTTCTTCGGCCATGACGTGCGCAAGATCGACCCGAAGGAGGCGCATGCCCTCATCGGCAGCTACCAGAAGCTCGGCCACCTCGAGAACGGCAACTTCGTCGTCCTCAGCCCGCAGCGCGGCGCCACCGCCTACCACTACGACCTCAAGGCCCGCACGCAGATCCCCCAGAAACCCGGTGACTACGACCTGACTGAGGCCATCAGCTTCTACGAGGCCGCGAGTTACATGTATAAGAACGGACTTTACCGGGAACTGACGACCGAGGAATTCGCCCGGTTCACGACGCTCGGCCAGAAGCTCCTGCAGCCCGGCAAGATCGCCACCAACCCGTGACACCGACCGTGGGCACCAGCCGCTCGCTCTGGATCACGCTCGGCCTGCTGGCGGTGGTGATGGCCCTCTTCGAGCTGACCGACCTTGACCTGGCGCTGCAGGACAAGTTCTACAACGCCGAGACGCGGCGCTGGGCTGTGGACGAAAAGGATCCCGCCGGCCGGCTCGTTTTCTACAACGGCCCCAAGGCCCTCGTATGGGTCTGCGCGCTCACCGCCCTCACGCTCGCCGCCGGGCCGGCCCGCTGGCGCGAGAAATTGCGCGTCGACCGCCGCGGCCTCTGGCTCGGCGTGCTCGTCATCGCGACCGTGCCCGCGCTCGCCGGGCTCGGGAAGAAATACACCAACATCTTCTGTCCCTCGGAAATCCGCCGCTACGGCGGCGACGTGGCTTATGTGAAGCTTTGCGAACCGCAGCCCAAGGACGACCCTGCGCCCCGTCGCGGTGGCTGTTTCCCGGCGGGCCACGCCAGCGGCGGTTTTGCGCTGATGGGCCTGCTCGCCGTGCGCGGCACGCGCCGCTGGCGGAACGGCATCCTCGCGCTCGGCCTCGGGCTCGGCTGGTGGATGGGCGGCTACCAGATGCTGAAGGGCGCGCATTATCTCAGCCACACCGTCACGACGATGCTCGTGGCCTGGCTCGTCGTGCTGCTCTGGCGGCGGGCGCTGCGGATCAGCCCGCCCGCATAAAGCCTTGAACGAACCCGCCGGGCCCGTGTCGTAGTCCCATGCGATTTTTTCTCACCCTTCTCGCCGTGGCGGCCGGCCTGCTGGCCCCGAGTCCCCTGCCGGCGGCGGAGCCACCGCCGCGGTCCGTGACCATGGCGGAAAAGACCCTCAAGGAAATCGTCGCCCGCCAGCGCGCCATCTTTGCCCGGGCGGAGAGGGAGGGCGAGCACCTCGATGCCGCCTGGCTGCGGGGCGAGATGCAGGCCGTCATCAACAGCTACGACATCCTCATCCAGAAATCCCCCGACTTCGCGCCCGCCTATGTCGCCTACGGCATGCTGCTCGGCCAGGTCGGCATGACGCGCGAGGCTGTCGGCATCCTGCTCAAGGCGAACAAACTCGACGGGGAAATCCCCGTCGTGAAGAACGAGATGGCCCGCTTCCTCGCCGAGGACGGCAAGCTGGTCGATGCGCTGCCGTGGCTCATGGCGGCCATCGACCTCGCGCCCCAGGAGCCGCTCTATCATTATCACCTCGGCAAGCTGCTCACCGAGGGCCGCGATGAGTTTATCAAGACCGGCCAGTTCACGCGCTCCGCGCTCGACCAGGCGATGCTGCATGCCTTCGCCCGCGCGGCGGAGTTGGCGCCGGACAATTTCGGCTACGCCTACCGCCACGCCGAGGCCTACTACGACCTCGGAACGCCGCAGTGGGACGCGGCGCTCGCACGGTGGCGCCAGCTCGATGCCGTGGTCGAGACGCCGCTCGAGCACCAGACTCTCCGGCTCCATCAGGCCAACGTGCTGCTCAAGCAGGGCAAGGCCGCCGAGGCCCGCGCCCTGGCCGACACGGTGACGGAAATGACGCTCGCGAAGCAGAAACAGACTTTGCTCGACTCGTTGGCGCAGGCCGGGGCAAAGTAGCGCGCCATGGGCTTCCTTCACCGACTCGAGCGCGCCCTCGGCCGCTTCGCGATACACAACCTCGCGCTCTATCTGATTGGCGGTCAGGTGCTGTTCCTCGGGTTTGCGCTGCTCGGGCAGTTTGACCTCGGGCGGATCCTCCTCGTGCCGGCACTGGTGGTGCAGGGCGAGTTCTGGCGCTTGGTCACCTTCGCGCTGGTGCCGCCGGTGGCCGGCCAGCTGACGATGGTCGGAGCCGTCTTCCTCGCCGTCAGTTGGTATTTCTTCCACCTCCTCAGCCAGGCCCTCGAAAACCACTGGGGCGTCTTCCGCTTCAACCTATTTTTCCTGATCGGCTGGCTCCTGACCGTCGCGGTCTCGTTCCTCACGCCCTACCAGGCGACCGGCTATGCCTTTTTCGCGGTGTCGGTGTTCCTCGCGTTTGCCTTCCTCAATCCGGATTTCGAGATCTACGTGTTCTTCATCCTGCCGGTGAAGATCAAGTGGTTCGCCCTGCTGATGTGGCTGGGCTTCGCCTACACCTTTGTGACCGGCGGCTGGAACGCACGCCTGACCGTGCTGGCGGCCACCGGCAATTTCCTGCTCTTCTTCGCCGGCGAGATCGTGCAGCGCATGAGAACCGGCCGCCGGCACATGCAGCAACAGGCCCGCCGGACGCAGTTCCAGGAGGACGAAAACGCACCGCGGCACCGCTGCGTGGTCTGCGGCAAGACCGACCGCAGCGACCCGCAGATGGACTTCCGCTACTGCTCGAAATGCGGGCACGACGAGTGTTATTGCGCCGATCATCTCTTCAACCACGTGCATTCCGCCGCGCCGGCCGGGGGCGGGAAATAGCCATGGCCGCCCGCGCTCCGGCTCCGGCCACCTTGGGTGATTGGCTCCGGCGGGCGGAGAAACTCTATGCGCAGCACGGCGTCGCCCTCGGGCAGGTGGCGACCACGGCGCATGACGAGGCACTCTACTTGCTGCTGCACACGCTGAATCTGCCGCTCGACAGCCAATCCGCGGTCCTGCGCCGCAAGCTGACCGCCGCCGAGCAGGCGCGCATTACCGAGGTGTTCCGCCGCCGCACGGAGGAGCATGTGCCCGCCGCCTATCTGACGCGCGAGGCCTTCCTCGGCGAGCACCGCTTCTACGTTGATGAGCGCGTCATCATCCCCCGCTCGTATTTCCTCGAGCTGCTCCCGGAACAGATCCCGCAGTGGCTGCCGGCGAACAAACCCGTGAAGCGCGCCGTGGATGTCTGCACCGGCTCGGGCTGCCTCGCCGTCCTGCTGGCGCACCAGTTCCCGGAGGCCAAGGTCGACGCCATCGAGCTGTCGCCCGACGCGATGGCCGTGGCGAAGTTCAACGTGGCCATGCACGGTCTGGGGCGGCGCGTGAAGCTGCACCACTCCGACGTCTTCGATGCGGTTCCGGCGGTGAAATACGACCTGATCCTCAGCAACCCGCCCTATGTGCCGACGCGCGAGCTGCGCGGCCTGCCGGAGGAATTCAAGCAGGAGCCGGCCATGGCGCTCGATGGCGGCAAGGACGGACTCGACATCATCCGCAAGCTCCTGCGCCAGGCGAGCGGGCGCCTGCAGCCGCACGGCATCGTGGTGCTCGAGGTCGGCGGCCTGCGCGCCGCGATGGACGCGGCCTTCCCCGAACTCGACCTGCACTGGCTGCACACCGAGGACGGCGAGGACTGCGTGTGCCTCATCCAGGCCGTCCGGCTGGTGGGTTGGCTCGGCTGACGGAGAGCAATTTGTGGGAGCAGGCTTGCGCGCGACACATTTGTGGTGAAATACGACGCGAGCACGGGAGCCGAATGGGGCTGAGCAAAGTGCCTTGTGGAAACGGAACCGCCAACGCCAGCTGATCGTTGCTATTGCCGTTGTCGGGGATGAACACTGTAACCGTGTAAGCGTAGGCGACAACGTGCATAGTCCCATTGCTATCAAAATATGAGTATTGACCGGTTAGCAGCCATGAGACCCAAGTGCCACCACCACTGTAAGTGCCGCCGCCATCTCCGCCGGTGCCGCTTGCATTACCCGAGCCACGGCCCGAGGGGTCATACATGGTGCCATCAGTCTGTCTATATTTGTGGAAAAACGAGTTCGCGATTCTCCGTCCAATCTCGTCATTATCAATGTCGCCCGCTTCCTCGCAATGGAATGATCTGATAAAGCGCATATCAAACTCAGCCGCGTATTCAGAATCAGGAGTCGTGTCCTTAAGCGTCATGGGATCGGAGCCATTGATCTTATGCGCAATCCCGAGCACCGCGTTCACGCTAGGCGGCTTGTCTCGGGCAAGCTCGTAGGCTCTGGCAAAAGTATTAACGTAGGCCAGTTGGTAAAAATATCCAGCTGAGTTGCCTCCGGCATTAAGTCCGCCAACGGTCGATTGCAACGCGGCCATCGATTGAGCATCTCTGGACGTTCCGGTATTCACGTAGACAAGTAATACCGTGTGCTGACCATAGGATATCGCCGACGTTAGAAATAGAAGAACGCAAAAGCTGACTGCTCGACCGCTCTTGGTCTGTGGGTCGCGTAAATGGCGGTCCATGACAGGAGGACTCAGGACTTGCCCAAGTAATACGCTCGGTTGAGCGCGACGGTCTTTTGCCTCAAGACCTCCAGTTGAGCCTGTGTCAGCACGGTTTTTGCGCGCTCAAGCACCAGCAGATCAAGCGGGGTCAGCCCGGTTATCGGGTTCACGTGTCGGCGGTTCACTTCGATCTGCGGGTTATTCGCGGAACCAAATGTATGAAAAAAAACCTCGG
>DAORVZ010000087.1:0-6902 GCA_035434005.1 Lacunisphaera sp. | reverse complement strand
CGCCGCTGGTGATGGTGTAGGGCACGCCGGCGCGGGTGAGGGCGAGCTGCATCTCGAGGGCGAGGAAGTGCGAGCGGTAGAGGACGGCGATCTCGTTGGGCGAGACGCCCTCCTCGTTGATGAGAGCGTGGATGCGCTTGAGGACGAAAACGGCCTGCTCCTTGTCGTCCATGGCCTGGATGACGGCGGGCTTCTGCCCGTGCTTGCGGGCGGCGCGGAGCTCCTTGTCGAAGTGGCGGCCCTTGGGCTGGGCGTTGAGCACGCCGTTGGCGAAGGCGAGGATCTCGGGCGTGGAGCGGTAGTTGGTCTCGATGCGGTGGATGACCGTGCCCTCGTGCCGGTCGGGGAACGACATGATGTTCTCGAAGTCGGCGCCGCGCCACGAGTAGATGCACTGGGCGTCGTCGCCCACGGCCATCACGCAGTGGTGGCCCGCGAGCCGGTCCACGATCTGCGCCTGGATGGTGTTCGTGTCCTGGTACTCGTCCACCAGCACATGGCGGAAGCGGTGCGCGAAATACTGGGCGACCTCGGGGGCCTCGCAGAGCAGCTTGAGCCAGAGCTCGAGCAGGTCGTCGTAGTCCACGACGTTCTGCGTGCGCTTGCGCTTCTCGTAGGCGGCGGCGAAGGCCGGGAAGCGGTCGCTGATCTCGCCGTATTGCGGGAAGTGGCGCTCGACGGTGTCGTGGAGGGAGAGCTGGGTGTTGCGGGCGAGGGAGAGGACGCTGAAGAGCGGGCCGGGGCGCGGGTTGGTCTTTTCCTTGAAGAAGGTCTTGTCGGAGGACTCGACGGCCTGCTTGAGGAGGGTCTCGGACTCGTCGGCGTCGAGGATGGTGAAGTTCTTGGGCAGGCCGACGGCGTCGCCGAACATGCGGAGGGCGCGGTTGCCGATGGAGTGGAAGGTGCCGCCCCAGAAGCGCTGCGGCTCGATGCCGGTGAGGTCGTGGACGCGGTGGAGCATCTCCTTGGCGGCCTTGTTGGTGAAGGTGAGGAGGAGGATCTCGCCCGGCTTGACGCCCTGGGAGAGGAGGTAGGCCACGCGGTAGGTGAGGGTGCGGGTCTTGCCCGAGCCGGCGCCGGCGAGGACGAGCAGGGGGCCCGGGGGTGCGGTCACGGCGGCGAACTGCTCGTCGTTGAGGAGCGCCTTGAAGTCGATCGCAGGGATCAGCGAGGGATGCGGGCCGGATGCGGGCAGTTCAAAATCCATGAAACGCGGTGAAGCTCACGCAAAGCCGCCAAGACGCAAAGAGGAAATAGGGCCCGCCTTCGCGTCTTGGCGGCTTTGTGCGAAAACGAAAAAGGCCCGCCCAAAGACGGGCCGGTCGCGCTGATGGCTGAAAGCTGCCACCGTAGCGCCGTGCTCGGCGCCCGGGATTTGTCCGGGCCTGGCCGCCGGGCAAACGAAACTGAGGCCGCTCACTGCGTCGTCAGTTCCTTCTCCTTGTGGGCGAGATGGGACTCGATGCTCTTGATCGCGTTGTCGGTGGCGGTCTGGACGTCCTTCTCAAGGCGCTTGGACTCGTCCTCGGGGAGCTTGGCCTTCTTGACCTGCTCGAGCACGTCGCGGCGAACGTTGCGGACGTGGACGCGGCCTTCCTCGGCGAGGCGGTGGGCGGTTTTCACGAACTCGAGGCGGCGCTCCTTGGAGAGGTCGGGGAAGGGGAGGCGGATGAGGTTGCCGTCGACGACGGGGTTGACGCCAATGTTGGCCTGCTGGAGGGCCTTTTCGATGGCGCGGAGGAGGCCCTTGTCCCAGGGCTGCACCTGGATCATGCGCGGGTCGGGCGTGGTGATGGCGGCGCAGGCCTTGAGTGCCTGCGTGCCGCCGTAGGCCTCGACCATGATGCTCTCGACCATGGCGGGGGAGGCCTTGCCGGTGTGGAGGGTGGAGAACTCGTGGAGCGTGTGGTCCACGGTCTTCTTCATGCGGGTCGAGGCGTCGGTGAGGATGGGATGGCTCATAAGGTGTAAGGTTTAAGGGGGAAGTTTTAAGCCAAGACTGGCAGTGCGGCGGGAAAATGTGAGGGTTGGAAGGCTTACACCTTACAACTTAAACCTTAAAACTAGTTGTGCACGAGAGTGCCGATCTTCTCGCCCATGACGGCCTTCCTGATGGCGTGGGGGTCGTCGAGGTTGAAGACCAGGATGGGCACGTTGTTGTCGAGGCAGAGCGAGAAGGCGGTCGAGTCCATGACGTTGAGCCGCTGGCGGAGGGCGTCGACGAAGCTGAGCTCGTCGTATTTGACGGCGTCGGCGTGCTTCTTCGGGTCCTTGTCGTAGATGCCGTCGACCTTCGTGGCCTTCATGATGATGTCGGCATGGAGTTCGGAGGCGCGGAGGGCGGCGGTGGTGTCCGTCGAGAAATACGGGTTGCCCGTGCCGGCGACGAAGATGACGACGCGCTTCTTCTCGAGGTGGCGCATGGCGCGGCGCATGATGAACGGCTCGGCGATCTGGTTCATCGGGATGGCGGACTGGACGCGGGTCTTGACGCCCATCTTCTCGAGGCAGTCCATGATGGCCAGGCCGTTGATGACGGTGGCGAGCATGCCCATGTAGTCGCCGGTGGTGCGGTCGACGCCGCGTTTGGCGCCCTGGAGACCGCGGAAGATGTTGCCGCCGCCAATGACGACGCAGACCTGGCAGCCGAGGTCGTGGATTTCCTTCACCTGTTCGCACATCCGCTCGAGGGTGGCGGCGTCGATGGGCTCGGTGCCCTTGCCGCGCAGCACCTCGCCGCTCAGCTTGAGGACGACGCGCTGGTATTTGACGGTGGCGGTGGCGGACTTGGGCGGCATTGGAGTCCATAAAACGCGGGCCGAAAAGCGGCGTCAATGCCCGAGATGGTTGGTTATGTGCGAGGGGAGAACGGGCGATATGCCGCGACAAAGCTTTGCCATGGATGGGCGGGGCAGCGCAGAGTCTGGCCCCATGAAATTTGAGCATCTAGCCCTGAATGTCCCCGATGTGCGCGCGATGAGCCGCTGGTATGTGGAGCATCTCGGGTTGAGCGTGGTGCGGAGCCTCGACGCGGAGCCGTTCACGCATTTCCTCGCCGACGACACCGGGCGGGTGTTCATCGAGTTCTACTCGAACCCGAAGGCGCCCTATCCTGATTACGCGGCGGCACACCCGCTGGTGCTCCATGTGGCCTTCTTCGCGCCGGATGCCGGTGCCGCACAGGCGAAGCTGGTGGAGGCCGGGGCGACGGCGTTTTCCGACGACACGATGCCGGATGGCAGCCGGCTGATCTTTGTCCGCGACCCGTGGGGTGTGCCGGTGCAGCTGTGCCAGCGCTCGAAGCCGTTCCCGGGATTCTGAGGACGGCTGGCCTGAAATATGACTGGAGGCGGGTTGTGCTTTGCGAAAAAACACTCATAGTCTTGGCTTCTTATGGATTTGAACGAGGCCAAGACCGGGGAATCAAAACGCAAGCAAGTGCGCTACGGGGTGAGCGACGACTGCCGGATTCGTGCTTCCATCAAAGTGCGCAGCGCCGACGCTGCCACGGCCAGCAAGGACTGGACCGGCACGCTCGTGGACATGTCCTCCGGCGGCGCGCATATTCAGATCAGTCTTGGCGCGGTGGCCTACAACGGCGACACCTGTGTGCTGACGCTGGCGCACGGGGGGGTGAAGACGGAATTGCGGGGCACGCTCGCGCACTACGTCTGCTCGGCGAGGCACTCGGTGTGCGGGGTGAAGTTCGACACGTTTTCCTCAGGTTGGGACAAGGCGTATCTGCCGTATTTCAAGGCCATCGTGGCGAGTTCGGCGCTGAAAGGCGGCACGAGTGACAGCGACCGACCGGGGCACTATCGGGAGGAATACACGGGGCCGGGACACGCGAAGCTGGTGGTGTGGCGCGACAACAAGCCGGAACGCGCGCTGGTGGGTTTTGACTACATCATGGCACGTTTTGCAGCAGCGCTGCCGACGGCGGGAGCGGATATGTTCAAAAACAAGACTGAGGTGGTCTTCCGGGCGGCTCCGATTGACAACGGGGCTCCGGGACTGCCTCTCACGATGGCACAGGAAGCGGAGGCGCGCTGGGAGTTCTCAATCGCGGCGTCAAACCTGCCCAAGGCCTTCGCGCCCGATCTCCGCCGGCTGCTGCGGCTTGTGAGCTGAAGCGGCCTACGGCAGAATCAGCCAGGTGGCGGAACTCGCCACAATGCCCTGATTGTAGCCTCCGCAAAAGAGAACGTGTCCGTGGGCCGCCATCGCGGCGGCGGCGTAACTTTCGTTGGCAGCGAAATTATATCCGGGGAGCGGCAGAAAGCGTTGGGTGGCGGCATCGAATCGCTCTGGCGCGGCGGCACCGCCGAGCAAGAGCACATCGCCGTTGGGCAGGCGTAGGGAGGTGCCGAAATGTTTGTAGCGTTTTTGCCGCAGGCGACGTCCGGCGGTGAAAACGCCGGTGTCGGGAGCATAGATTTCCGAGGTGTCGTAGCGCCCGGATTCGTCGCGCTGGTCGCTGCCGCCGGTGAGGAGGATGCGGCCGTCGGCCAGCAGCACGGAGTCGTGCTTGTGCCGCCGGGAGAGCATGGTGCCGGCAGGGGAGAAGGTGCCGGCACCGGGGTCGAATATCTCGGCGGAGGCGTGGATGCGCACGGCCGCGCCGCGGCCGGTGTGGCCGCCCGTGATGAGCACACGGCCGTCGGCGAGGCGCGCGGCGGCGTGATTCTCGCGGGCGACCGACATGGAGCCTGTGCGAGAGAAGCGGCCGGAGGCGGGGTCAAAGATCTCGGCGCTGGCGAGGAATTCCCAGCCGGTGCCGACCCCGCCGGCCAGCAGCACGCGGCCGTCCGTGAGAGCAATTGCAACGTGGCCGGCGCGGGCCGCGGGGAGGTCGGGCAAGGGCAGGAATCGCCCTGAATTGGGGTCGAAGCGCTCGGTGGACGCGAGATAGTCACCGCGGGCATTCCAGCCACCGGCGATTAACACGGAGCCGTCGGGCAAGGCGGTGGCGGTGTGGCCATAGCGCGGCTCGCGCATGGGCGCAGCGGGTTGAAAGGAACGCGCTGGGGCAGAATAGATCGTGGCCCCCACGGGTGTGCGGCTGGAGCCGGAGAATCCGCCGGCGACGAGAATGCGTCCATCGGGCAGGGCGGTGAGGGTGTGGGCCGCGCGACTTTGCGGAAGGTCGGGGCCGCGCACGATCTCGGCCGCTGGCAGCGTGGAGATGGTGGCTAGGAACAATATGGCAACAGGGCGCATCGCACAAAGGCCGCCGCGACTTGCGTCGCGCGCGGCCCGTGAGTTTTAGGGTTGTGAGGTTGGGTGCATTATCCGCCTTCGCCCAAGGCTACGGCGAGATGATGTGTCGCATCACTGGCACGCCTCGCACTCCTCGCCGTTTTTCATGGCCTCGATGGAGCAGACGCGTTTTTCCTCGGCGGTGTAGGTCTTCTTCTCCGTCGGCGGGGTCGCCGACGCGCCAAAGGGGGCTTGGGTGCCCTCGGCGGTGGCCCCCTCGCGGGTCGCGGTTTCGGCCTTGGACTCGCCGACCACGCCGCGGAATTCGTGTTTCTTGGCGATGCTGCCCTTCTCGATGCCGGAGGCGCCCATGCTGCGGAGGTAATAGGTGGTCTTGAGGCCGGCGTGCCAGGCGGAGCGATACATGTGGCTGAGCACCTTGAGGTCGGGGCTCTTGAGCCAGAGGTTCACGCTCTGGGACTGGTCGATCCATTTTTGCCGGCGGGCGGCGGCGGCGATGACCCACTTGAAGTCGACGCCGAAGGCCGTGAGGTATTTCTCCTTCAGGTCGGCGGGGATGGCCTCGATGTCCTTCAGCTCGCCGTCGAAATATTTCAGGGCGTCGCTCATCTCCTGGTTCCAGAGGCCGCGGGCCTTGAGGTCTTTCACGAGGAAGGGGTTCAGGACGACGAACTCGCCGGAGAGGTTGGATTTGACGTAGAGGTTCTTGTAGGTGGGCTCGATGCAGGGCGAGGTGTTCGTGATGTTCGAGATCGTCGCGGTGGGGGCGATGGCGAGGACGTTGGAATTGCGCATGCCCTGCTTGGCGATCTTCTTGCGGAGGGGCGTCCAGTCGAGCTTGGCGCCGCGAGGCACCTGGATGGGCACGCCGCGTTCCTGCTCGAGGAGGTCGATGGTGTCCTGCGGGAGGAGGCCGCGGTCCCACTTGGAGCCCTTGTAGGTGGAGTAGGTGCCGCGCTCGGCGGCGAGGTCGGAGGAGGCCTCGTAGGCGCAGTGGGCGATGGCCTCCATGAACTCGTCGTTGAACTCCACGGCGGTCTCGGAGGCGAAGGGCACGCCTTTGAGGTAAAGGGCGTTGGCCAGGCCCATGACGCCGAGGCCGATGGGGCGGTGGCGGAGGTTGGAGGTCTTGGCCGGGACGGTCGGGTAGAAGTTGATGTCGATGACGTTGTCGAGGGCGCGGACGGCGACGCGGATAGTGTCGCGGAGTTTCTCGTGGTCGAGGGAGCCGTCGGACTTGAGGTGGGAGTCGAGGATGACGGAGCCGAGGTTGCAGACGGCGGTCTCGTCGTTCGAGGTGTTGAGGGTGATCTCCGTGCAGAGGTTGGAGCTGTGGATGACGCCGCAGTGATCCTGGGGGGAGCGGAGGTTGCAGGGATCCTTGAAGGTGATCCAAGGGTGGCCGGTCTCGAAGAGCATCGAGAGCATCTTCTTCCAGAGCTCGAGGGCCTCGATCTTGTGGGCCTGGATCTTGCCTTCCTCGCCGAGTTTCTCGTAGCGGAGGTAGGCTTCCTCGAATTTGCGGCCGTAGAGGTGGTGGAGGTCGGGGGTCTCGTTGGCGCGGAAGAGGGTCCAGGTGCCGCGGGCCTCCATGCGCTTCATGAAGAGGTCGGGGATCCAGTTGGCCGTGTTCATGTCGTGGGTGCGGCGGCGGTCGTCACCGGTGTTCTTGCGCAGCTCCA
>DAORVZ010000086.1:0-6922 GCA_035434005.1 Lacunisphaera sp. | reverse complement strand
GCCCACCGGCAATCTCCACTCCGACCAGGGCCGCGAGATCATGAAGCTCTTCAAGCAGCTCAACGCCGAGGGCACGACCATCATCCAGGTCACACACTCCGCCGAGAACGCCACCTTCGGCTCGCGCGTCATCCGCCTGGCCGACGGTCTTTTGGTTTCCTAGCCCGGATAATTCAAAAGCCATGAAACCACAAAAAAAACCGCCTTCCTGTCATCTGAATTTGCCGTGCCTATGGGCTATCCTCCTGCTCGCCTTCGCCGCAAACCTCTCCGCGCAGACCCCGCCGGCACCGCCGACCCCCGCGCCGAAGATGTTCGCGGTGCGACTCACCACCGGCCCGGCGTGGGACGCTGCCAAATCTCCTGCCGACCAGACCGGCATGCGCGAGCACTCCGCTAACATCGCCCGCATGCGCCGCGAGGGCGCGCTCGTGCTCGGTGCCCGCTTCGGCGACACCGGGCTAATCGTGTTGCGCGTGCCGGACGAGGCCGCTGTGCAGGCGCAGTTCGCGCCGGATCCGGCCATCGCCGCCGGGCTTTTCAAGCTGCAGGTGGACGTGTTCTCGCCCTTCTCCCACGGCAACACTGCCTACCTGATGACGCCAGAGGCCATCGTGCTCCGCGCCTACATCGATGCCTTCAACCGCCACGAAACCGACGCAGTGGCCGCGTTCTGCGCGGAGAATTTCAAGTGGTATTCGGTCGAGGGCGACAAGACCTCCACCGACGCCGAAAGCCGCGCGCAACTCCGCGACTGGCTCGCCGGCTATTTCAAGTCCCTGCCGACCGTCCGTTCGGACTTTCTCGCCGTCGAGCAGTCCGGGCCGTTCCTCACCGTGCGCGAACGCGCCTCGTGGGACAACCAAGAGGGCCGGCGCGTCTCGCAGCAGGCCATCGGCATCTATGAAATCCGCGACGGACTCATCAAACGTGTCTGGTATTACCCTCCGGCGTCGGACACCTCGCCCCCTCACGCGACCAAGTAACGCAGGGAAAGTCAGCGCTTCCAAGATTCGCCACGACAAGATCAACGCGCATTTTTTGCGGTATCGCCAGCGCCGTCAGGACTGTATTCACCCAGAAATGCCGCTCATTCTACGCAAGCACACCTTCGCGGCCTTACTCAGCCACGCCGCCGCCCGCCTCCGCACGAAATGACCGCCCCGCTCGCCCGAAAGCTCCCGGCCCGTCGGGCTCTTCGCCTATCTGACGAATGGTCTGCCTTGTAGTGGGGGTCTAGCACCGTCGAGCGAATGTCCTCTGGTTCTCGACTGCCGGTCATAGATCGCACTACAACACAGGTTTGGCCGATTCAATATTCGGATAGACTGTCAGTATAGGGCCATACAGACCTGTTTAACTAAGGCCTTTAGGGTCTCGGCACTGAATACAGTTGCCCGGGGGATTTCCCCGTCGTGCAGTCGCCACGCAACTGCATGAGCATTAAAGTCCGAATGACGCTATTGCTGGGAGTGCTGCTGGTGGCATTCCTCGGCACGATGCTGCTCCTGCGATGGGGGGAAAGATCGCGCGCGGTCGAGCTGCGGCGGGAAACGGTGCAGATGAGCCTCCAGTCGCTCCAGCAGTGGATCAGCCTGAGTAACCAGCCTCTGCAGCGTTTCGTCAGGGATTTTAGCGAGTGGCCGGAAATGCGCGCGTTTCTCGAAAGCCGCGACCCGGTCTGGGCCGAGACCAACCTCCGGCAGAACCTGGAGGCCTATGATATCCACGCGTTGTGGGTGCTGACGGAAAAGGGCGAGCTGCATTATTCCGCCCAGCAGCACCCGGGACCGCCGCTGCCGCCGCCGGCCACGCCTGTCAGTCTGGCCGCGCCGGGGCCGGGCCTGCATCTTTTTGCCGAAAGTCGCGACGGCTTGCTGCAGATCTGGGGCGAACCCATCGGGCTCGACGTGCAGGAGAAAAATCCCCGCGGCTGGCTGCTTGTCGCCCGCTGGATGGGACCGCGCTTCCTGTCCACGCTGAGCCGCCTCGCCGAGATGCACGTGCAGCTAGTGCCGGCCGACAGACAGGCCGGGCCCACCCATCTGCACCTGCCGCTGCGCGACCTGTCGGGTGTGACACTGCGCCAGCTGCAGACCACCCTGCCCCAGCTGGATTACGCGAAAACCCTCGCCGCCGACACTCTCGCCGTCCGCATGCTGTTGCTCTTCGGCCTGCTGGTGATCGCGACCGTCTGGCTGGGCGTGCGCCAGTGGGTGCTGCGCCCCCTCCGGCAGATCGGCCGCACGCTCGAGCATGGCGACGTCGCCTACCTCGCCGCACTGCAACAGGAGCGCAACGAGCTGGGCGACATTGCGCGGCTGATCGCCGCCTCCTTTGATCAAAAGCGCGTGCTCGTCCAGGAACACGAGGAGCGCAAGCGCGCCGAGCAGGCCTTGCGCAAGAGCGAGGAACTCGTCCGCCGATCTTTGGAACTGCGCGCCCGCCTTGCCCGCGACCTGCATGACGGTGTCATCCAATCGATCTACGCCGCCGGCCTCGGGCTGGAGAGTGCGATGTCCGAGCTTGAGCGTGACCAGCCCGCCGCCCGCACCCGGCTGGCCCATTGCCGGCAGAGCCTCAATGGCGTCATCCGCGAGGTCCGCGGCTTCATCAGCGGCCTCGAACCCGAGCAGATGCAGCGCCACGGCTTTGCCCAAGAACTCTCGGCCCTCGCCAGAACCATGCAGAACCTGTGGCCCGTCCGCATCGTCCACAAGGTGGATCCGCAGATTGCCGACCGTCTCAGTATCGGTCAAGAGGTGCACGCGCTCCAGATCGCCCGCGAGTGCATCAGCAACGCGCTGCGGCACGGCGAGGCCAAGAAGGTCTTCATCACCCTCACGCACGACGCCGGGCGCGGCGTCCTGACGGTGAAGGACGACGGTCGCGGTTTTGACACCGCCACCGTCACCGGCCAAGGCAGCGGCTTGCACAACCTCGTCGCCCGGGCTCGTGAGATGGGCGGCACCCTGCGCCTCGACTCTTCGCCCGGCCGCGGCTCCGCGGTCACCATCACCTTCCCCTTGGTTGAGGTGCCCTTGTGAAGCCCGCCCGACGCGCCGCCTTTACGCTCGTGGAAGTCATGGTGGCGTCCACCGTGCTCGTGTTTGGCATCGTCACCGCCGTCGCCACCAGCCAGAGCGGGCTACAGGCGCTCGATACGGCGCGCAACCTCACCGCCGCCTCGCAAATCATGCAATCTGAAATGGAACGCATCCGCCTGCTGAGCTGGACTCAACTCGATGCCCTGCAACAATCGGGCGAAACGCGCGTGGCCACGGCAACCACAGCCGACCTCGCCCGGGTCACCTGCATCCGGGAGATCACCGACCTCAAGATCGACATGAAACAGATCACGCTGACGGCGGGATGGCGCGGCTATGATGGCCGCGAACACACGGCGCGCCTCATCACCCGCTACGGCAAGAGCGGCCTCAATGACTATTTCTACACCACGCACTAAAGCTTTCACCCTCGTCGAGGTGCTGATCGCGGCCACCCTCAGCACCTTCGTGCTGGCGGGGGTGCTGAGCGCGTTCCTGTTCCTAGCGCGCACCAGCTTCCGCTCAAGCGGCTACAGCGAGATGGAGGCGGAGATGCGCCGCGGGCTGGACACCTTCGCCCGCGACACCCGCAACGCCACCGACGTGTGCTGGAACAGCGCCCAGAGCATCACGCTGACCGTGAACGGCCGGCCCGTGACCTACGGTTACGACAATTCCGCCGCCAGCGCCACCTACCGCAGCTTCTACCGGCTTGAGGGCGACACCTCACCTGGCCTCGGCCGCACCGCGCTCGTGCGAGGCGTAACCTCGGACTTCGCCTTTCAGCGCTACAAGCTCGTCCAACCCGGCGTGACGGACAACGCCGCGACCAACGACCGCGAGACCAAACTTCTGTCGCTCACCCTGCGCGCCGCGCGCACCAGCGTCGCGACCGTCGGCGCCAGCAACTCCGCCGTCTCCGCCCGCTACATGCTCCGCAACAAGCGGGTCGCCAACTGATGCGCCGCCCTCCATCCTCCCTTCCCCGGACCGCCCGCGGCGCGGTGCTGATCGTGGCGTTGCTCATCACGGCCCTCATCGCGGTTGCGCTCGGCAGCTACCTCACGCTCAACTTGAGCACCGCCCGCCTCGCCCGGCAGAGCTACCAGCAGGGCACTTCCTTCCACCTCGCCGAGGCCGGCGCCGAGGAGGCGGTGTGGTCCTTCAACCAGGCCAACGCCCGCAACGCCGCCGCCTGGGCCGGCTGGTCGACCGAGAACGCTACCGCCTGGCGCAAGTTCGCCGGCTTCGATTTCGGCGGCAACACCATGGGCTCGATCAAGGTCTACGTGAACAACACCAGCCCCGCCGGTGCGGAAAAACCCACGGTCGTGGCCATGGCCGTCGTCGAGTCCCCGGGCACACCGCCGACCACCCGCATGGTCTCGGTCACGCTGTCCCGCCGCTCCTACTTCGCCAACGGCATCGTGGCGAAGAACACCCTCCGCTTCTCCGGCCTGAACACCTCGGTGGACAGCTGGAACTCCGACCCCGACAACGACGCCGCCACCGCACCCGTGCCTTACAGCGAGGCGGTCCGCCGCGACAACGGCGGCATCGCCACCCTCGCGGTCGAGAGCAGCTCGATGCTCGTCAACCAGGCTCACATCTGGGGCTATGTCGCCACCGGCGGCCCGGAGCCCGAGGTGGGCGTGCAGGGCTCAATCCGTGGAGCCGACACCGCCGAGGGTGTGCGCATCGACCCGGCGCGGGTTTCCACCGATTTTGTCGCGGACCTGCCGCTCGTCACCGCGCCCGTCGACGGCACGTTGCTCGAAAAGGTGGGCGACACCCTCGGCACCGAGGGCGTCGCGAGCAAGTGGCGCGTGCCGAGCATCACCCTCACCGGGAACAAGACCCTCACGATCTTCGGCTACGTCACCCTCATTCTCACCGCGAGCACCGGCAGCTCGCTGGATGTCACCGGCAACGCCTCGGTTATCATCCCCGACGGCTCCAGTCTCGTGGTCTATGTCGAGGGCGACGCCAAGATCGCCGGCAATGGCCTGGCCAACGCCAACCGTCGGCCGGTCAGCTGCCAGTTCTGGGGCACCAGCACCAGTCTCGCCGGCCAGAGCATCCAGATTGCCGGCAACGGCGCGCTGAAGTCCGTCATTTACGCGCCCAACGCCGACGTGAAGATCAACGGAAACGGCGAGGTGATGGGCGCCGTGGTCGCCCGTGACCTCACCTTCACCGGCAACGCCGCGTTCCACTACGACGAGTCCCTCGCGAATTTCGGCGACAACACCCCCTTTGGTATCAACCGCTGGCGCGAGCTGACCACGGCGGAGGAGCGGGCTCGCTGGTCGCGCGTCTTCACCGGTTGGTAGCAGATCCCAGTTTCACACAACTTCCCCAGCGATCATACTTACGAACAACTACCCCCATCACTCAACTCTTCACTCCGTCAAATCCCATGACCACAACGGCTCAGAAATCCATCAATATACTCATCGTTGACGACAGCGAGCTGGTTCGCACCGGCCTGAAGACGCTCCTCGATGCCCATGCCCGGACCGCCGGCACACACCTCCACATGGTCGGCGCGGCCAGCACAGCCAACTCCGCCGTCACGGAATCCGTCCGCCTCAAGCCCAATGTCGTTCTGATGGATATCCGCCTCCCCGATGGCTCGGGTCTGGAGGCCTGTCGCAAGATCCTCGCGAGCGATCCGGACACCAAGGTTCTCATTCTCACCTCCGTGATCGACGACAATCTCGTCTACGACGCCATGAGTAGCGGAGCCCACGGCTACCTGCTGAAGGAAATTAACGCCCAGGGCCTCTGCCAGGCTATCGTCGAGGTTGCCGCAGGCAAATTCATCCTCGATCCCACCGCCACCGCCCACGTCCTCAATCTCGTGCGCGGCGGCAGCAACCCGCCCAACGGCCAGGACAAGCTCGCGACGCTCTCAGCCCAGGAACGGTGCGTGCTAGCGCTGGTCTCGGAGGGCAAGACCAACAAGGAGATCGCCGAATCCATGGTGCTGAGCGACAAGACCGTCAAAAATTACCTCAGCAACATCTTCGAGAAACTGAAAATCAGCCGCCGCTCCCAGGCAGCGGTTCTCTATGCCTCTAGCCGCAATACCACACGGTGACTTTCAGCCCTAGCCATTAGGGCCGTAAATCGGAGTCCAACGCCTGTTACGGGATCGGCCGCGTTCCGCTAGAGTAGCGGCATGCAACCCGCACCATTTTCCCCATCCGGCCACGCCAGTTGGCGTCGCGCTGAATCGGGCTTCACCATTCTGGAGGTGGCCATGTCCGCCTTCGTCATGGCCTTTGGCATCGCGACCTCGATCATCGCTATGCAGACTGGCTTCAAGTCGATCGATCTGGCCCGCGGCACCACCCTCGCCTCACAGATCATTCAAAGCGAGATGGAGCGCCTCCGCATGATGAGCTGGACCGCCATGACTGCCCTCAGCACCGCGACAGACAGCACGGCTCCCATTCCCTCGGGCAGCCCCGCCGGGGTTGAGATGTTCGACGGCGCCACTTACTTCAGCACCAACCCGGATATCGCCGGCAAATATGTCGTTACTCGCATCATCCGCGCCGACGGCTCCCGCCCTTCCGATGTTTATTACATCACCGTTTCCGTGACTTGGAGTGGCTATGACAATCGCTCGCACACGCGCTCCTTCCGTTCGATGTATGCCAAAAATGGACTTTATGACTACTACTACACCCTCGCCCGCCCGTAACCGCCGCTCCTGTGTCGACGGGCTTGTCTCGCCGAAGCGCTTGGGCGTAGGCGGATTCACGCTGGTGGAGCTGATGATAGGCTCCACCTTGGGCGCCTTCATTCTGGCCGCCGTCCTGTCCCCCTTTTTGTTCATGGGCCGCAGCGGCGCCCTTTCTGCCGTG
>DAORVZ010000085.1:0-6923 GCA_035434005.1 Lacunisphaera sp. | reverse complement strand
GTCCTGGGATTTCGGCGAGCACCTGAATTTCTTGCGCCTTACGGCCAGTGATCCGCGGGTCAGCCAGCCATACGCGGCCGTGACCTTCAGTGCCAAGGTGCCGCTGCGGGAAAAAACCGCCGTGACTGTCAGCCGACTCGTCGACGCCTTGCTCGAAAAATAACCGGACTGGCTGGCCGGATGCCGGTCAATTTTTCCCCGCCTCAGGAGGTCCGACCCCATTCAGGCAAACACCGCCGTCCGCTCCGCCACTGTCAGCTCCCGCCAGCGGCCCGGAGCGAGTGCGCCGAGCCGGAATTGCCCGATCCGCACGCGCATGAGCCGCAGGGTCGGGTGGCCAATGGCCGCCGTCATCCGCCGCACCTGCCGGTTCTTGCCTTCGGTCAGCTCCAGCGCGAGCCAGCAATCCGGCACGGATTTCCTCGCGCGAATGGGCGGGTCGCGCGGCGGCACGGCCGGCATTGGCTCGAGCCGGCGCACGACACACGGGAGCGTCTTGTGGTTGCCGATTTTCACGCCCCGCGCCAGCTGCGCCAGCGCGGCGTCGTTCGGAATGCGTTCCACCTGCACCCAATATTCCCGCGGATGCGCCGCCGCCGGGTCAAGCAGTCGGGAGTTCAGGCCGGGCTCATCTGACAAAAGCAGCAATCCCTCGGAATCGGCGTCGAGCCGCCCCAGTGCGTAGGTGTTTGGCGGCAGTTTGAAGTCCGCCAGCGTCCGCCAACGTGAGCCGGCCTCGGGCGTAAATTGCGAGAGCAGCCCGTAGGGCTTGTGGAGCGCGAGGAGCATATTTCACCAGATATCCCGAAGATTCCTTGTCATCGCGAGGTGCGAGAAGCGCACCGTGGCGATCCATCTGACTGGAATGCTTCGTCGGCCTGCCTGGCGGGACTCCTCGCAATGACCGTCTGATCTTAAGGTCACTCCCGCGTCAGCCGAGCCCAAGTGAAGTTCGCGTTGCGGCTCTCGCGGATGTTCAGGCGGATCCAGAGCAGCGCCAGTGGCTCCAGGCTGCGCGACATGCCGAGCCCGCCCGTGTCCACCGGCTCGAAATTGAGGTCCGCCGCCAGTTGCTGCACCGTCGCCTTCGCGGCGTCATGGTCGCCGCAATAGAACATCACGGGCTTCAGGCCGGCGGCATTGGGGTAGGCCGAGTCGGCGAAATTTTCCCACCCGTAGGTATTGAAGGCCTTCACCACCTGCGAACCGGTCGCAAGCTTCTCGATCTCCTCGGCACCCGAGGTGGTCGATCCCAGCGAAAGGCTGAGGCTGCCGTCGCCGTTGAGCGAAAGCGGATTGGTGCAGTCAATCAGCACCTTGCCGCGCAGGTCGCCCATCGCGGTGATGGCATCGGCCACCGCTGGCCAAGGTGTCGCAAGAACAATGATATCCGAAGCCCGGGCTGCATCGGGCACGACCATGGAGGTCGCCCCGACACCGATCTCCGCCAACGGAGGCTGGGTCTTGCCCTGACCGGGACTGCGCACGCCGAAGATGATGTAGTGTCCGGCCTTGGCCCACGCCTTGCCAAGTGCGCTCCCCAACTTGCCCGCGCCGATGATGGCTATTTTCATATGGAGCCAGAATGACGCCTCCAGCGCTTTGGGCAACTACTCCCTGCAAACGACACCAAAAACGTTTGGTAAATGTTCAGAGGCCGATCAGGGCACAAATTAATGTAAGATATGGCAAAGTCTCTCGCGCAATTCGCGCAGACGTCGGTAGCAACTGCCACCCCGCCTCAACCGGCAGCCGGCACCACGTAACAGAACACTGCGGCCCAATGGCACGCACTGCCGCCGAGCACGAACAGGTGCCAGACGGCGTGGTGATACGGCAGGCGCTTCCAGAGGTAGAAGACGGCTCCGCCGGTGTAGCACAGTCCGCCCGCGACGAGCAGTTTCACCCCGCCGGCGGGCAGCGCCGCCATCAGCGGCTTGATCGCAATAACCACCAGCCAGCCCATGCCGATGTAGATCAGCGTCGAGACCAGCTTGAAACGCCCGGCAAACCAGAACTTCAGGGCCACGCCCACGATCGCGAGGCCCCAGACGATACCGAACAAACTCCAGCCCCACGGACCGCGCAATGGCACCAGCACGAAGGGCGTGTAGGTGCCCGCGATGAGCAGGAAAATGGCGGCGTGGTCGAATTTCTGCAGGCGCTGCTTCAACCGCTCGCCGCGCAGGCTGTGGTAGAGCGTCGAAGCCGTGTAGAGCAGCACCAGCGTGGTGCCGAAAATGGCCGTGCTCACGACATGCCAGGCATCCCCGTGCCGTGCGGCAAAGACGACCAGCAGAACCAACCCGGCCACGCTCAGCACCGCGCCCAGCCCATGGGTCAGGCTGTTGGCCAATTCTTCGCGGGCGGTGTAGGCGGCGGGCATCGGGAACGAAAAATCAGGGCCGCGTCAGCGCCTGCAAGCGGGCGAGTTCGGCCCGGGCTGCCTGATCGTCCGGGCGTAAATGCAGGTAGGCCCGGAGGTGCGCGCTGGCTTCGGGCAGACGGCCCAAGTGGGCGAGCACTGCCGCCAGATTGCGACGTGGCTCGGCGTAGTCGCCCTTGAGCTGCAAGGCCCGTTCATAGCGCCCGATGGCCTCGGGCAGGCGGCCGAGTTCCACCAGGACGTTGCCCAGGTTGTTGGCGGCATCCGCATCGTCGGGTTTCAGGCGCAGTGCTTCCTCATAGCTCGCCAGCGCCGCCGTCCACTGCCCCGTTTGGGCAAGTGCGTTGCCCAGATTCAGACGTGCCTCGGCGAAGCGGGGATCCAGCCGCACCGCCTCTTCACCATGGCGAATGGCCTCGGCCGGGCGGCCTTGCTCCAACCGGACATTGGCCAGATTGCTGTGCGCCTCCGCCCAGTCCGGTCGGCTCCGCAGCGCGCTTTCGTAGAGCGCGCCCGCCTCGGCCAACCGGCCCACCGCCAGCAGCGCGTTGCCCAGATTGTTTTGCGCGTCGGGGTAGTCGGGCTGCAGCCGCAAGGCCTCTTCGTAGCGGGCGATGGCCTCTACTGGACGACCCAGCCGCGCCAGCGCCAGCCCGAGATTGTAGTGAGGTTCCGGGGCAGCGGGCTGGAGCCGGATGGCTTCTGCGTAATGCGCCAGCGCCTCGGCGGGCCGCCCCGCCGCGAAAACCGCTTCCCCGAGATTGTTGTGGGCCCGGCCGTTCAACGGTTGCTTGGCGGCGGTGTCGGTCCACAGCGCCAGCTCGCTGCGATAATCCACATTGCGCCAAAAGGTGATCCCTCCCAAGGCCGCCGCCAGCGCGCCACAGACGAGCAAGCCGCGCCGCCCCAGCCATGCGTGCAGTCCGGCCACCGCCACGATCACCACCGCCGCCAATGGCAGATACATCCGGTGCTCGGCCATGGTTTGCGAGGCCACCGGCACGAAGCTTGAGCTCGGCGCCATAATGACGAAGAACCACGCACCGATAAACCCCCACACCGGCCGACTCGCCAGCGCCGCCCCCGTGCCCGCCGCCAGTGCCACGAGCACCAACGCCTGCGGCCAGACCTCACCCAACCCGCTGACGGACGCCGTGCCGTAATCGAAGACCAGCGGATCCGGCCACACGGTAAGCCGCAGATACCGAACGATGGCCTGACACTGCGTCAACAGATAGGACCAAGGGCCGACTGTCGTGCCGAAGCCGGCCGTGCCGCCGCGCCCGGTCGTGCCAGCCACCAGCCAGGCCAGGAGAATCCAAGTTCCCGCCAGCCCGAGATAATAACGCCAGCGAAGACGCAAGGCATCCCGAAATGTCCCAGCCACAAACGTGCGGTCGTAAAGCAACACCATCAGCGGGGCCGTCACCATGACCTCCTTGGTCGCCATGCCGGTCAAGCAGGCCGCAAATGACAAAATGAACCATAAACTCGCTCGGGGTGATTCCATGCTCCGGACAAAAGCATACAATGTTAGCAGGTAGCACAGCCCCATGAGGGACTCCGCGCGCTGCACGATATAGGTGACTGATTCGGTCTGGAGGGGATGCAGCAGCCAAATGGCCGCCACCGCCCAGCCCATCGTCAGCGCCACAGCGTCGAACCGGGGTGCCAGCCGGCGTTGCCTCAAGGTTCGCCGCACGAGACCGAACAGCGTCAATCCCGCCAGCAGGTGCGTGAGTAGGTTGAACAGGTGATAGCCTCGCACCGCTTCACCACCCAGCAGGTAGTTTAGCGCCAGACTGAGGTTGACCAGCGGCCGGCCGCTGACGGTCAGCCCGCCGTCGAGTTCCGGTGCCAGCACCGGGCCCAGCGGCCAGAGCCGGCGAATGGACGCGTTTCCCGTGATGGCCGGCACATCATCGAAGACGAACGGCCCGCCGAGACTGTTGTGGTAGGCCGCGAACCCCGCCAGCACCAGACTTCCCCCCGCCAGCCAAAGAGCCCGCCGCGAGGTGGCTGTGGTCGGTTGCGTGGCGTTCACAAAGGCCGATAGGAAGGCGGATTCACCGGGAAGGAAACAGTATTTTCCATGCCCGCCGCCCACCAAAAGTTACGGCCATGAAACATCATTGTCCTGCGGGCAATGGACGGGGGTTGCAGGCTTGACTCAACCTTATGACAGGCGTTCGCTCCGCCATTCCCAATTTCAGGCCACCAACCTGAAAACCTAACACCAACTGCATTTACACCATGCACAAATCGTTCCTTAGATCGTTCGTCCTCGCGGTGGTCACGGCCCTAGGCCTGACCCTTTCGCCCAGTGGCTTCGGCCAGCTCGTTAGCTCCGGTATGACTGGCACCATTCGTGGCTCTGATGGCAATGTCGTCGCCGGTGCCTCTGTCACCGCCGTCCACACGCCCACCAACGCCACTTATACGGCCACCACCAACCCCAATGGTCGCTTCAATTTCCGCGGCCTCCCGGTCGGCGGTCCCTACACGGTAACCACCCGTGCCTCGGGTTTTAACGAGGATATCAGCACGGACATCACCACGGAACTTGGCAATGACATCGATCTCTCCGTGACCCTCAAGTCGGAGGTTCTCCAGCTCGAGAAGTATGTCGTCGGCAGCTCCCGCAATGAGCTGGACGCCGCCGCCGCCGGCGCCGGCACTGTCCTGAACAGCCAGCGCTTGGCCGCCAAGCCCACCGCCGAGCGGTCCTTTGCGGACATGATCAGCGCCAATCCCTTGGTATCCCTCCGCTCCCTTTCGAGCGCCAATGACCGCGAGGAGGCCCACATCACCGCCGTCGGCCAGAACAACCGCTTCAACTCGATCATGATCGACGGTTCCCGCACCAACGACGTGTTCGGCCTCAACGGCACCGGCATCGCAGCGTTCTTCAATCCCCTCTCCGTTGACACCATCGAGCAGATGGCCGTCCAGATCTCGCCCTACGACGTGACCCTCTCGGGCTTCACCGGCGCGACCATCAACGCCGTCACCAAGAGCGGCACCAACCAGTTCCACGGCTCCGCCTACGTCTACTTCCGCGGCGACTCCCTGTTCGGCCAAGCCCTCCAAGGCTACAACGCCCGCGACTACTCCCTCACCGGCGCCAAGGTCACCCCGAAGCTGCAACGCACCACCTGGGGCGGCACCTTCCACGGCCCGATCATCAAGGACAAGCTGTTCTTCTTCCTGAACTACGAGAACTACGAGAGCATCAGCGCCGGTCGCGACATCCGCTTTGCCCCCGCCGCCGGTGTTGAGAGCCAGATCCTCGCCCGCCTCAAGCAATATTCCGCCACCATCCCGTGGGGCGACCCCGTCACCCAGGCCACCTCAAACACCCAGACGGACAAGAAGATCCTCGCCAAGCTCGACTGGAAGATCTCGACCAACCACCGCATGAGCGCCCGCTATTCCAAGACCGAAGGCCTCGTGCCGCAGTTCGGCAACTTCGGCGGCACCCTCAGCATCAACGGCGTCGCTGGCGGCGTCTCCACCACCCCGACCGGACATTTCTACGACCAGTCCCGTGTGGGCGAGTCCTATGCGCTCCAGTTCTTCAGCCAGTGGACCCCTGACTTCAAGACCGAGGTCAAATATTCCCACACGACGGATGACCAGCTGACCCCGACAAAGTCGACGGCCCCGTTGATCCTCATCACCGGCCTGTCCGGCACCGACCTGCTCAACAACTCCTCGATCACGAACGGCTCCTACATCGCCGGCACCGAACAGTTCCGCCACGGCAACGTGATTAATGTGGTCAACCAGCAACTCTCCGCCACCGGCGACTATTTCTGGAAAAACTTCGTCTTCACCGGCGGCGTCCAGCGCGAATGGTCGGAATTCTTGAACCTCTTCCGTGCCGGCTCTTACGGCTTGGTCGCCTTCCGGAATCTGAACGACTTCTTGGTCGACACCAATGCCGTCATCACGCGCAATTATGTGGATCCCGCCGCCCGCCCGATGGCCGATATCTCGGAGTTCGCCACCACCGGCATCTTTGGCCAAGCCAAATGGAACGTCAGCGACCGCCTGAACGTCAACTTCGGCGTCCGCCTTGAACTCGCCGAGGCCGGCCTCAAGCCCGCCCTCAATCAGCCCCTGCTGACCACGACCGGCTTCCGCAACGACGGCTCCCTCGACGGTGTGAAGACCGTCTCGCCCCGCATCGGCTTCAACTACGCCCTGGATGACAAGCGCACCACGCAGCTCCGCGGCGGCGTCGGCCACTTCCTCGGCCGCGCGCCTTGGGTGTTCTTCTCGAACTCCTTCGGCAACACCGGCGTCGGCACCTTCTCCCGCTCCTCCACGGATACGGTCAGCCCGCTGTCCTCGAGCTTCGCGACCTACATGGCGTCCTTCGACCCCGCCAACCCGATCGGCCAGGGCACGGACAACCCGACTCTCCGCCGCGAAGTGGCCTTCAACGACGACGGTGTCCGGCTGCCTTCCGTCTGGCGCGCCAACCTCGCCGTGGATCGCAAGCTGCCGTTCCTCAGCTCGACCATCACGGCGG
>DAORVZ010000084.1:0-6957 GCA_035434005.1 Lacunisphaera sp. | reverse complement strand
AGGGACGATGACCGTGAGCCGCGCCCGGGCTTCCTGGAGGTTTTTGAACTGGCCGCCGAACTCGATGCTGTAGCCGGGCGGCAGTTTGATCGCCGCGGCCACCTTGGCCCGGGCTTCGAGGACGAAGCTCTCCACGTCGCGGCCGCGGAGGTTCACCATGATGGCGGCGCGGCGCTGGCCGAACTCGCGGGTGATGGTGTTGACCTTTTCGGTGATGACGAAATCGGCGACCTGACCCAGCGTGATGACGCCTTCCTCGTGGGACGAGCGCAGGGGCAGGTGCTTGAGTTCGTCAAAGGCGGCGCGGAGGTTCTCCGGGAGACGGACGACGATGGGGTAGCGGCGGTTGCCGTCCACGATCACGCCGGTCTGCGTGCCCGCGAGCGCGGTGGCCACGGTGGCGTTCACCTCGCTGGCGTGGACGTTGTAGCGCGTCATGGCGTCGCGCTTGAGCTTGATCTCCAGCATCGGGGCCTTGCCGAGGGCGTCGAACTCCACGTCGGCGGCGCCGGGCACCTGCTCGAGGATTTCGCGGGCCTCGGCGGCGATGCGCTCGATCTCGGCGTAGTCGTCGCCGAAGACCTTCACGGCGATGTCGGCGCGCGTGCCCTCGAGGATTTCGTTGAACCGCATCTCGATGGGTTGGGAGAAGAGGTGGGACTCGGCCGGCAGTTGGGCGGCCAGTTCCGCCGCCATGCGTGTGGCGACCTCATCCTTGGTGGGCGTGTGGCCGTGCTCGTCCTTCGGCCACTGGTCGAAGGGCCGGTAGAAGATGTAGGTGTCGGCGACGTTGACGCCCATCGGATCCGTCGCGACTTCCGAGGTGCCGATGCGGGAGAACGTGTGCGTGACCTCGGGGAAGCGCTCTTTCAGGATCTTTTCCGACCGCTCCTGCATGGCGATGGCGGCGTCGAGGCCGATGCTGGTGGTGCGGATCATGTGGGCGGCGTAGGAGCCCTCGTCGAGTTGGGGCACGAACTCGGCGCCCAGCCGGGTGAAGAGGACGACGGCGCCGGCAAAGAGCGCCAGGGCCCCGCCGACGAGGAGCCAGCGGAGGCGCAGCGCCACGCCGAGGGCCGGGCGGTAGGCCGCTTTCGCGGCGCGCACGAGGAAGTTGTCCTCCTCCGAGATCTTCCCACGCAGGAAATACGAGCAGAGCACGGGCATGAGGGTCAGCGCGAGCAGGAGCGCGCCCACGAGGGCAAAGATGACCGTGAGGGCCATCGGCTTGAACATCTTCCCCTCGATGCCGGTCAGCGAGAGGATGGGCACGTAGACGATGGTAATGATGAGGACGCCGAAGAAGGTCGGGCGGCCGACTTCCTGGGCGGCGGCGAGCACGGTGTGCATCCGCTCCGCCGGGGTCAGGGTGCGGTGCAGCTCGTGCTGCCGCACGCCGAGCCGGCGGACGATGTTCTCGACCATCACGACCGCGCCGTCGATGATGAGGCCGAAGTCCACCGCGCCGAGGCTCATCAGGTTGCCGGAGACGCCGAAGCGCACCATGCCCGTGATGGCGAAGAGAAACGACAGCGGGATGGCCAGGGCGACGATGAGCGCGGCCCGCCAGTTGCCGAGCAGCCCGAGCAGGACGACGATCACGAGGATCGCGCCCTCGAAGAGATTCTTCTCCACCGTGGCGATGGTCCGATCGACCAGGTCGGTGCGGTCGTAGACCGTCGTGATCGTCACCCCGGGCGGGAGTTTCGGCGCGAGCTCCGCGAGCTTCTCCGCGACGCGCCGGGCGATGATGCGGGAGTTCTCGCCCGCCAGCATGAGGGCCGCGCCCAACACCGCCTCCTTGCCGTTGTAGGTGGCCGAGCCGGTGCGGAGGCTGCTGCCGATGCCCACGTCGGCGACATCGCGGACGAGCAGGGGTTGCGCGGCGGCGCCCCGGAACTTGATGGGCAGTTGGGAGATTTCCGCCGCGGACTGCACGCGGCTGTCGGCCCGGATCGTGATCTGTTCCCCGCCGACCTGCACGGCGCCGCCGCCGGCGTTTTCGACGTTCTCCCCGATGACGCCGGCGAGGTCGCCGAACGTGATGCCGGTGGCGAGCAAGGCGTCCGGCCGGGGCTGGACGACGATCTGCTTTTCGTAGCCCCCCGAGGCATTGACCTCGGCGATGCCTGGAACTGTGCGCAGGCCGGGCTTCACGACGAAGTCGTGGATGAGCTTCAGCTCCATGAGCTGCGCGGTGCGGGTCGCGGGCTTGTTTGGGGCGTCGTCCCGGTAATCGACGACGTAGTAGAATATCTCGCCCAGGCCGGTGGTGATGGGCGCGAGCTTCGGGGTGATGCCGGGGGGCAGCTCCTCGGCCACATTTTGCATGCGCTCGCTGACGAGCTGGCGGGCGCGGTAGATGTCGGTGTCCTCGCCGAAGACGAGGGTGATCTGCGAAAGGCCCGTCTTGGAGAGCGAGCGCAGCTCGGACATGCCGGGCACGCCGCTCATGGCCATCTCGATGGGGAAGGTGACGAGCTTTTCGATTTCCTCGGGGGCCAGGCCGTTGACCTCCGTGTTGATCTGCACCTGCACGTTGGTGATGTCGGGGGTGGCGTCGATGGGCAGCCGCAGGGCGGCCCAGATGCCCGCGCCAAGCAGCGCGAGGGCTCCGAGCACGACGAAGGCGCGCTGGCGGAGGGAGAATTCCAGAATTTTGTCGATCATGGGTGGATCGGAGGAGGATTAGTGGCTGTGGCCGCCGCCCTTGGTCAGGCGGAGCTCGGTGAGCCAGAGTTGTTCGACGCCGGCGGTCGCGACCACGTCGCCCGCATAGAGTCCGTCGAGGATTTCAAGGTAGTCGCCGTCATTGGCGCCGGCCGTGACCGGCGTGCGGAGCAGCTTGGTTCCGTTGACCACGTAAACGAAGGTGCCGGTGGCCGTGCGGAGCAGCGCGGAGCGGGGCACGGCCGCGCCCGTGCGGGCGGGGCCGTGGAGGGTCAGGCTGATCGGCGAACCGACGGGCGGGTGGCCCGCGACGGCAAAGACGAGCTCGACCTGCGTCACGGCCGCGGAGAGCTCGCGGTGGATCGCGAGAATCGTGGCTTCGGCGGGCGGATGTTTTTCGAGTGCATCCGCGATTTCGCCCGGCACGAGCGAGCTGGCGCGGGCCGGCGGCCTCGCGTCGAAGACCGTGGCGGTCAAATCGTAGGTGTGGCGAACGGTGCGCGTTTCCACTTCGCCGGTCTGGAGGCCGAGGGCGGCGGCGGTCTCGGCGGAAAGCTGCAATCCGGAACCCTCCTTGAACCTCACCGGGCTTTCGCTCCCGGCGTGGTCGTGGGCGCCGTGATCGTGGCCTTCATGGCCGGTGGTTGCGGCGGGTTTCCCGCAGCCCGCGAGGGCCAGTCCGACTAGGAGGGGAATCGCCCGTCGGCGGAGGGGCACCCGGCTCATGGCTGGGCCTCCCCGGCGTTGAGGGCGAGACCGGTCAGGAGCTGGAGCTGGCTGGCGGCTTCGAGGGCCTCCTGTTGGGTCGCGGTGAGGGCCTCGATCGCGTCGAGGTAGGAGTTTTGCAGCTCCACATAGGTGGAGATCGGCACGGCGCCGAGGCGGTAGTGGCGGTCGGCCAGTTCGGCGGCATCGCGGAAGCGCCGGGCGGCGTCGGGCGACCATTGGGCGGACTCGGCCAGCTTGGCGGCGAGGCGGTGGGTGGCGGTGAGGACGTCGCGCTCGAGGTTGCGCTGGGCCACGAGGACGGCGGTTTCCGCCTGGCGGCGGCGGGCTTCCGCCGCCGCCAGGTTCGCGCCGGTGCGGCCGCGCACCGGGAGCGGCAGGGAGAGGCCGATCCCGTAGGTGCGTTCCTTGTCCCCGGCGTTTTCCGAGGCGAGGTAGGGGCTGACGGTGAAGCTCGGGCGGCCCTCATGGCGCGCCAGCGAGACGACGAGCCCCTGCTGCTCCAATTCGAGCTTGGCGGCGTGGAACTCAAAGTTGTTTTCGCGCGCGGCCGCCAGCGCGGCGTCGGGCGCGGGCGCGGCACTGAGCGCGAGCGTGACCGGCGCGAGCGTGACCGGGGCGTCCACCGGCAGGCCGCGGAGCTGGTTCAGCTCCACGAGGGCGGCTTGGACGGCCAGCCGCGCCTCGGTGGCGCGTTTTTGCAGCGTCAACTCCTGAGCCTCGATGACGCGAGTCTCCAGCAGCGGGGTGATGCCGCCGGGCTCGCGGGCGAGGAAGAGCTCGCGCAACGCCTGGTAGCGGGCGGCGACTTCCGCCGCGGCGGCGGCGCGCTCCTGGGCGGCCTGCAATCCGTGGGCGAGCGCGCGGGCGCGGGCGGCGAGCGCGGTCTTGAAGCGGGCGAGGCCGAGTTCGGCGAGCGCGACCTCGCGGTTGGCGATGGCCTTGCGCAGCGCGAGCCGGCCCGGCCACTCGAAGGTCTGCGAGACGGAGACCGACCAGGCGGTGCCCTCGCCGGCGAGGACTCCGGTGGCGTCGGTGACGCGCTTGCGGCCGGCGCTGACGGTCAGCTCGGGATCGGCGAGGGCGCCGGCGGAGCGGACCCCGGCGCGGGCGGCGGCAAGCTCGGCCTCGTAGAAGGCGAGCTCGGGATTCTGGGCGACGACCTTGGTGGCCAGAGTGTCGGAGGAGACGGGGGTGGTCGCGCGCAGGGCGACGCAGGAGAGGAGCAAAAGGGAAAGATGTTTCATGACGGCTGAACGGTTGACGGACGGGCGCGCGCAAAATGAGCGCGCAGGAAACAACGCTCCACCGCCGCGAGGTGCGGCCGGAGCGGAGGTCAGACCTTCAGCGTATCCGGGGCGCGCGCGGGCAACGCCGCGCGGCGGGCAAACTGCCAAGTGCGCCGCAACCGCAGCGTCTCATCCTGACCAGCGGCGGAAATCTCCGGCGCGGGCACCGGTGGTGAGAGCGCCGGGAGGCACGCTAGGCCGCCATCGGCCAGGGCTGGCGGGCAGGACAGGTCGAGCTGCGACTTCGTGAGGGCGAACTGGCCGGACTCGATGGTCAGGCAGCCCTGATCAGTGCAGCCGTCCCCGCTCGCGTGGGCGGTCTCGGCCGGATGGTCGGCGCAGGCGAAGATCGCCTCTAGGCCCAGGCTCTCCAGCTGGCAATGCAGCGTGGCAGGCAGCCAGAGGGCCACCAGCAGGAGGGCGATGAGTTTGTTCGCGCGCGACACCGGCGGGGACGATGCGGAGGAACCCGCCCGGGTCAAGCCCCCCGCCTTCATCCGTTCGTATCACGTTGAATGCGCCCCAGCTGGCGGCCGGGAAAGGCGGCCGAGCCCGGAAATGTGTAATACAATGCGTTACAAATTTCGGGGGAGCGGTGAAAACGCCGGGGGCGAGGAGATGCCAAAATAGCCGCCGGGGCTCACAATTTCAACCGACGCAGGCGGAGGGCGTTGGCGACGACGCTGATCGAGCTCAGGCTCATGGCGGTGCCGGCGAACATCGGGCTGAGCAGCCAACCGGTGAACGGGAAGAACGCGCCGGCGGCGAGGGGCAGGCCGGCGACGTTGTAGGCGAAGGCCCAGAAGAGGTTCTGGCGGATGTTGCGCAGGACGGCGCGGCTCAGGTGCACGGCGCGGTCGAGCGCGGCGAGATCGCCCTTCACCAGCACCAGGCCGGCGCTGTGCATGGCGACATCGGTGCCAGTGCCCATGGCGATGCCGACGTCGGCCGCGGCGAGGGCGGGGGCGTCGTTGAGGCCGTCGCCGGCGAAGACGACGCGCTCGCCGCGGGCCTGGTATTCGCGGACGAGTTCCTGTTTGCGCGCCGGCGTGACGCCGGCGTGGTAGCCGTCGAGATGGAGTTCGCCGGCCAGGGCCTGGGCGGCCTCCGGTGACCATCACGACGCGCAGACCGCGCTGTTGCAGAGCGCGGATGGCGGCGGGTGTGGTGATCTTGATGGTGTCGGCCAGCGCGAGCAACCCGGCCACGCGGCCGTCGACGCTGACGCTGATCAGGGTGGCGGTCGGATGGAACGCAGCGGCGTCGGCCGGGGCGCGGCCGACGCGCACGGTGCGGCCGTTGACCGTGGCGCGGACGCCTGCGCCCGGCTCGGCGGAGAAGGCGGTGGCCGTCGGCACGGCCAGGGAACGCGCCCGGGCGGCGTTCACTATGGCGCGGGCGAGCGGGTGCTCGCTGGGGCTTTCCGCGGCGGCGGCCAGGGCGAGCAGATCGTCTGCCGTAGCCGGGGTCGCCGGCCCCGGACCGGGATCACCGACCCCGGCTACCACCTCGGCCGCCAACACGTGGGGCCGGCCCTCGGTGAGGGTGCCGGTCTTGTCGATCAACAGCGTGGTGACGCCGGCCAGGTGCTCGAGAGCGGCGGCGTCCTTCACGAGCACGCCGGCCTGGGCGCCGCGGCCGATGCCGGTGACGAGCGAGACGGGCGTGGCGAGGCCGAGGGCGCAGGGGCAGGCGATGATGAGCACGGCCACGGCGTTGAGCAGGCCGTAGAGCCAGCCCTGCGCCGGGGCGAACAGGCCCCACGCGAGAAAAGTGGCCGCGGCGACCACCAGCACGACCGGCGTGAACCACGCGGAGACGCGGTCGGCCAGGCGGGCGATGGGCGCCTCGCTCTCGGTGGCCTGCTGCACGAGCCGCACGATTTGCGCGAGCATCGTGTCGGCGCCGACGCGCTCCGCGCGCAGCACGAAGGAGCCGGTGGTGTTGAGGGTGCCTGCGCTGAGCTTTTCGCCGGCCGTCTTGGCGACGGGCAGCGGTTCGCCGGTGAGCATGGACTCGTTGATTTCGGCCGTGCCGGCCTCGAGCGCGCCGTCGACCGGGAGATTCTCGCCCGGGCGGACGCGGAGCCGGTCGCCCGGCTGCACGGATTCCAGCGGCACGTCCTCCTCGGTGCCGTCGGCCCGGAGGCGGTGGGCGACCTTGGGCGCGAGATCCATCAGGGCGCGGATGGCGGCGTCGGTGCGCGCGTGGGCGCGCTGCTCGATGATCTGGCCGAGCAGGACGACAGTGGTGATGAAGGCGGCAGCCTCGA
>DAORVZ010000083.1:0-6968 GCA_035434005.1 Lacunisphaera sp. | reverse complement strand
CCAGTTCGTGCCCTACACGGACCGGCTGGACTACCTCGCCCCGCTCGCGAACAACATGGCCTACGCCATCGCCGTCGAGCGCCTCGCCGGCCTCGAGGTCCCGGCCCGCTGCCAGGCCATCCGCGTGCTCACGGCGGAGATGGCCCGTGTATCCGCCCACTTGATGGGCCTCGGGGCCTTCGGCATCGATGTCGGCGCGTGGACGGTGTTCATGTATTGCTTCGAGGAGCGGGAGAAACTCTACAAACTCTTCGAGGAGCTGACCGGTGCCCGCTTCACCACCAGCTACTCCCGGATCGGCGGCCTGACCCGCGACGTGCCCGAGGGCTGGACGCAACGGGTGGACGCGTTCTGCGACCAGTTCCTGCCCATCCTCGAGGAGATCCTCGGCCTGCTCTCCCGCAACAAGATATTCCTCGACCGCACCGTCGATGTCGGCGTCATCTCGAAAGCCGACGCCATTGCCTACGGCCTCACCGGCCCCAACCTCCGTGGCTCCGGCGTCGCCATGGATCTGCGCAAGGACCGGCCCTACTCCGGCTACGAGCAGTATGAGTTCGACGTGCCCGTCGGCTCGAAGGGCGACTGCTACGACCGCTACCTCTGCCGCGGCGAGGAGATGAAGCAGTCCATCCGCATCATCCGGCAGGTCGTGAAGAATTTTCCCGGCGGCGACTGGTATGCGAAGGACGCGCGCAAGATCTTCGCCCCGCCGAAGGACAAGGTGCTCACCTCGATGGAGGAGCTGATCAACAACTTCATGATCGTGACCGAGGGCCCGCAGATGCCGGCCGGCGAGGTCTACTTCGAGGCCGAGAACCCGAAGGGCGTGCTGGGCTTCTACATCGTGAGCAAGGGCGGCGGCGTGCCCTACCGCATGAAGATCCGCAGCCCCTCGTTCTGCAACCTGTCCATCCTCCAGAAACTCTGCGTCGGCAACCTCGTGTCCGACGTCGTCTCCATCCTCGGCTCGCTCGACTTCGTCATGGGCGAGTGCGACCGGTGATTATGAAAAGTAGCGAGCATCGAGCAGCGACTAGCGAGCATGACAAACAACCAAACCAATTTTCAGCGGCACCGGCGAGCTCCTCGCTCCTCGCTACCCGCTCCTCGCTTCTTTTGGCGCCAGCAATGAATCTCAAGCCCGCCACTCTTTCGCAGATCGACGAAGTGATCACCCATTACCCGGTGAAGCGCAGCGCCACGCTGCCCCTGCTGCACCTCATTCAGGAGGATGTCGGCTGGATCTCCCCCGAGGCCATCGAGTGGATCGCCGCCAAGCTCGAGCTGCAGCCGATCAACGTCTACGAGGTCGTCACGTTCTACCCGATGTTCCGGCAGAAGCCGATCGGCCGCCGCCACATCAAGGTCTGCCGCACGCTCTCCTGCGCCCTCACCGGCGGCTACAAGACCTGCGAGTCCTTCCAGAAGGAATTCGGCTGCCACCCCGGCGAAGTCTCGGCCGACGGCGAGGTGACGATTGATTTTGTCGAGTGCCTGGCGAGCTGCGGCACCGGTCCGGTCGTCATGATCGACGACGACCTGCACGAGAAGGTGGACGCCGCCAAGGTGAAGGCGCTCAGCGAACAAATCCGCCGGGAGGCCCTGAAGAAATGAAGAAGGTGCGCATTCTGCAGGTTCCGCCCATCCGCTTCGGCCTCGTGCTGGGGCTGATCAACGGCGTCATCGGCATGATCGTCGCGCCCATCCTGCTGTTCACGCTCGGCGCCGCGGCGACCGCCGCCGACCTCGCCATCGCGCCCAAGCTCCTCGGCATCCCGTGGCTCTTCGCCGGCGCCGGCGCGCTGTTCATGCCGCTCATCCACGCCGTGGGCGGCTTCGTGTTCGGCGTCCTGCTCGCCATGGTCTACAATTTCGCCGCCCGGTGGACCGGCGGCATCGAGATCGTCATCAACGACTGATCCGCAATTTCTGAAATCCAAAATCGAGAATCCAAAATCGAAAATTTCCTGATGCCCGCACCCGCCCAACGCCGCCTGATCTTCGCCCACATCGACGAGCCCGGCTACACCAATGACCTGAAGTGCTACCTCAAGCACGGCGGCTACGAGGTCATGAAGAAGGCGTTCACCCGTCCGCCGGCCGAGCTGATGGACGAGGTCAAGAAGTCCGGCCTGCGCGGCCGCGGCGGCGCGGGCTTCCCCTGCGGCGTGAAGTGGTCGCTGGTCGACCGCAAGAGCGGCAAGCCGATCTACCTCATCGTCAACGCCGACGAGTCCGAGCCGGGCACCTTCAAGGACCGCTACATCATGCACCAGGATCCGCACCAGCTGATCGAGGGCACGATGATCTCCTGTTTCGCGAACAACGTGAAGCAGGCCTACATCTACATCCGCGGCGAGATGCCGCACGGCGCCCGCATCCTCGAGAAGGCCATCGCCGAGGCCCGCGCGGCGAACCTCGTCGGCCCGAACATCCTCGGGTCGAATTACAGCTGCGAGATCTACGTTCACCGCGGCGCCGGCGCCTACATCTGCGGCGAGGAGACCGGCCTGATCGAGTCGCTCGAGGGCAAGCGCGCCAACCCGCGCATCAAGCCGCCGTATTTCCCCGCCGTCCTCGGCCTCTACCAGTGCCCGACGATCGTCAATAACGTCGAGACGCTCTGCCACGTGAAGCACATCGTCGACATGGGCGGCGAGGCCTACACGAAGATCGGCACGCCGAACAACACCGGCACGCGCATCTTCTGCGTCTCCGGCCACGTGCAGAAGCCAGGTTATTACGAGTTCGAGGCCGGCAAGATCACGATGGGCCAACTGCTCAACGACGTGTGCGGCGGCCCGCTGCCCGGCCGCACCTTCAAGGCCGTCATCCCCGGCGGCTCGTCCGCCAAGATCATGCGCTTCGGCGAACGCTACAAGGGCAAGCGCAAGGTCGGCGCGGACATGGTCGAGTATGACTGGGGCGTCGAGGACGTCCCGATGGATTTCGATTCGCTCGCCATGATCGGCACGATGGGCGGCTCCGGCGGCGTCATCGTGATGGACGACTCGGTCAACATGGTCGAGGCGCTGGCCAACATCAACGCGTTCTACTCGCACGAGAGCTGCGGCCAGTGCACGCCCTGCCGCGAGGGCTCGCTGTGGATGAAGAAGATCACCACCCGCATGGTGCATGGCGAGGCGCGCGAGCAGGACGCCGCGCTGCTCAAGGGCGTGGCCGACCAGATCCCCGGGCGCACCATCTGCGCGTTCGGCGAGGCCTGCTCGTGGCCGACCCAGAGCTTCATCGCGAAGTTCGGCGACGAGTTCAAAAACTACCACACGACCAAGCAGACGGCGAAACCCGCCGAGATGCCGCTGATCTGATTTTTTTGCCCGCGAATTACGCTAATGCACACGAATCTAAAAAAATCTTTCCTTCATTCGCGTCTATTCGCGTGATTCGCGGGCCAAACGTATTTTTCTGATGCTTTCCGCTCCCAAACCCGACCTCGTGACCGTCAACATCGACGGCAAGGACATCGCCGTGCCGAAGGGCACGAACGTGATCGAGGCCGCCCGGCAGCTCGGGATCGAGATCCCGCATTACTGCTACCACCCGAAGCTGACCATTGCCGGCAATTGCCGCATGTGCCTCATCGAAATGGGCATGCCGGCCATGGATCCCGCCACCAAGGCGCCGATCATGGACGCGGCCACCGGCAGGCAGAAGATCAACTGGATCCCGCGCCCGCAGATCGGCTGCGCCACCAACGCCTCGCCCGGCCTGCACGTGAAGACGAATTCGCCGATGGCCCGCGAGGCCCGCGAAGGCGTCACCGAGTTCCTCCTCATCAACCACCCGCTCGACTGCCCGATCTGCGATCAGGCCGGCGAGTGCAAGCTCCAGGAGTTCTCCACCGAATACGGCCGCGGCTACTCCCGTTTCGTCGAGCAGAAGAACGTGAAGCCGAAGCGCACCCAACTCGGGCCGCGCGTCACCCTCGATGACGAGCGCTGCATCCTCTGCTCGCGCTGCGTCCGCTTCAGCAAGGAGGTCGCGAAGGACGATGTGCTCGGCTTCGTCGACAGCGGCAGCTACAGCACGCTGACCTGCTATCCCGGCAAGCAGCTCGCGAACAACTACTCGCTCAACACCGTCGACATCTGTCCTGTCGGCGCGCTCACGAGCACCGATTTCCGCTTCAAGATGCGTGTCTGGTTCCTCAAGCAGACGCCGTCCATCGACACCGAGTCCTCCGTCGGCGCCAACACCGAGGTCTGGAGCCGCGAGGGCGTCATCTACCGCGTCACTCCGCGCCAGAACGACGGCGTGAACGACACCTGGATGGCCGACTCCGGCCGCCTGCTCTACAAGCAGGTGAAGGCCGACAACCGCCTGCTCGCCCCGGCGATCAACGGCGTCACCTCCGCCAACGAAATGGCCCTCAAGGCCGCAGTGGATCTGCTGATCGGTCGTTCTGAGAATCAAAAATCCGATGTCGCCATCGTCGGTTCCGGCCGCAGCTCCGTCGAGGAACAGTTCCTCACGAAGAAGCTCGCCGATGCGCTCAAGGTTTCCGCCTCGCTGGTCAGCCGCGTCGGGGCGGGGGACAAGATCCTCGTCTCCGCCGACCGCAACCCGAATGTCCGCGGTGCGCTTATCACCGGCCTCATTTCCGCGCTCCCAGCGCAGCAGCTCACCTCGCTCGCGACCGACATCGACGCCGGCAAGGTGAAGACCGTGCTCTCCGTCGGCGAGGACCTGACCGCCGCCGGCCTCACCGCCGCGCAGCTCGCGAAGGTCTCGGTCGTTTATCTCGGCACGCACCAGAATGCCACGAGCGACGCCGCGAAGGTTGTCATCCCGACGCTCACCACCTTTGAGAAGTCCGGCACGCTCGTGAACCAGCAGTTCCGCCTGCAGAAGTTTGCCAAGGCCGTCCCCGGCCCGGCGGGCGTCGCCGACGACCTCGTCACGCTGGCCACCCTCGTCGGGGCCGTCACCCGCTCCCCGGTGGCCTCCGATCTCGGTTCCCTCTGGGCGGTCATCGCCGCCGTGGTGAAGCCGCTCACGACCGTCACCTACGCCACTCTTCCCGCCACCGGCCTGCTGCTCGACGCCACGCCGTGGGCTGCGCTGCCCTTCTGCGAGGGCGAGACGCTCCACTTCAAACCGGCCCCCGCGGCCGCCATCGCATGACCGCCGTGATCGAATTCTGGTCCGGGCTCCACCCGCTCCTGCAGGCCGTCATCAAGGGCCTCGCGGTCATCGGCGTCATGTTCCCCTTCGGCGGGGCCTGCTCGCTGGTCGAGCGCAAGGTCTCCGCCTGGATGCAAGGTCGTCCCGGCCCGAATCGCGCGCTCCCGTTTTGGGTCGCTTGGGTGCCGGGCATTGGCTTTCTGCAGCGGCTCGGTGTGTTCCACCTCATGGCCGACGGCGGCAAGATGTTCTTCAAGGAGGATCCGGTGCCGGGCCACGTGAACAAGTTCTATTTCTATCTGGCGCCAGTCGTGGCCATGATCCCCGCGCTCACGACCGTGACCGTGGTGCCGTTCGGCGCCTACCTCAACGAGGCCGGCAAGCTCGTTCCGCTCGTGTTGGCCAACCTCGACGTCGGCATCCTCGCCGTGTTCGCGGTGTCCTCGCTCGGCGTTTACGCGCTGATCCTCGCCGGCTGGGCCTCGAACTCCAAGTATCCCTTCCTCGGCGGCATCCGCGCCTCGGCGCAGCTCATCTCTTACGAGCTTTCGATGACACTCTCCGTGCTGCCGGTATTCCTCTGGGTCAATGTCCCGGGCGGCAACGGCACGCTGAGCCTCTTTGACGTCGTCTCGGCCCAGAATGGGGCTTGGTTCGGCCTCTGGATGCCGCTGTCGGCGATCGTCTTCCTCGTCTCGCTCTTCGCCGAGACGAACCGCCTGCCCTTCGACATGGCCGAGGGCGAGGCTGACCTCGTCGGCGGCTTCCACACCGAATACGGCGCCATGAAATGGGGCCTGTTCTTCGTCGCCGAATATTCGCACATGCTGATCGGCTCCGGCGTGTTCGTGCTGCTGTTCCTCGGCGGCTGGAACCCGCTGCCGTGGGTGCCCTTGGCCGACGTCGCTGCCTGGCTGCACCTCGCGGGCCAGCCGGTTCTGCTCGGCCTGCTCTCCATCGGCATCTTCATGGGCAAGGTGCTGTTCTTCATCTTCCTCTTCATGTGGGTGCGCTGGACGCTGCCGCGCTTCCGCTACGACCAGGTGATGAAGCTCGGCTGGCAGAAGCTCCTGCCGCTCGCCATCGCCAACCTCCTCTTCTACGCGATCCTCATCGCGTTCATTCAGACCCGGAATTGAAAAACCACGAATGAACACGAATACACACGAATCACGCCTCGATGCGGCCCGAATTTCATTCGTGTCCATTCGTGTCCATTCGTGGTTCAACTGATTCTGCCATGGCCTACGTCGTCGAACGCAAACCCCTCACGCTCTCGGAGCGGCTATACCTCCCGCAGATATTCGCGGGCATGCGGGTCACCTTGCGCCGCCTCTTCGCGCCGAACGTGACGCTGGAGTATCCCGAGCAGCGTCCGGCCATACCGACCGGCTATCGTGGCGTGCCGACGCTTGTGAAAGACCCGCACGGCCGTGAGAAATGCGTCTCCTGCCAGCTCTGCGAGTTCGTCTGCCCGCCCAAGGCCATCCGCATCACGCCCGGTAGCGTGGAGGATCAGACGGACCGCACCCACGTCGAGAAGGGCCCGCAGGCCTTCGACATCGACATGCTGCGCTGCATCTACTGCGGCCTGTGCCAGGAGGTCTGCCCCGAGGAGGCCATCTTCCTGCAGAACCAGTATTCCCTTACCGGCTACACCCGCGCCGAGATGGTCAACGACAAGGCGAAACTCTACGAGCTGGGCGGCACGCTGCCCGACCAGCATTTCAAGTGGGACAAGAAAAAGGCCGCCGCCGAGCACGGCAACGCGCACTGAGCCATGGCTGACACCCTTTTCCTTATCCTCTCGGTCCTGACCG
>DAORVZ010000082.1:1131-7046 GCA_035434005.1 Lacunisphaera sp. | reverse complement strand
GCCTGGGAGCAGGGGCGCAACTACACCGCCTGGGTGCAGCCGACGGTATCGGGGATCGAGGAGTCCGGACTGTTTGGGTGTGTGCGCAGCAGCGGCGCGCAATTCCACGAGGGGATCGACATCCGGCCCGTCGCGCGGGACCGCGCGGGCGAGCCCACGGACAAAATCACGGCGGCGATGGACGGCGTCGTGCGCCATGTGAGTTCCTCGCCCGGCAACAGCAGCTATGGCCGCTACATCGTGCTCGATCATCCCGGCCTGACACCCGCAGTTTACACGCTTTATGCGCACCTCGCGCGGATCGAGTCCGGCATCCGCCCGGGCACGCCGGTGCGCCGCGGCGAGGTCATCGCCACCATGGGGCGCAGCGCCGGCGGCTACGCCATCCCGAAAGATCGTGCCCACTTGCATTTCGAGATCGGCTTCGTGGCCACCACGCAGGCTTTCCCCGCGTGGTATGCGTGGCGGAAATTCGGGAGCCCCAACGAGCACGGGGCCTACAACGGCATGAACCTGCTGGGGATCGATCCGCACGATTTCCTAGGCGAACTGCGGCGCGGGCGGGTGGACAACGTGCAGGAATACGTGGACCGCCTGCGCAGCGTGCTGCGGGTGCGCGTGGCGACCACCCGCACGCCGGACTTCATCTCGCGCTACCCGTCTCTGCTGCGGAAGCCGGTCAGCGGGCTGGTCGCGGGCTGGGAGGTGGAGTGCAACGGCACCGGCCTGCCGTTCGCGTGGACACCACTCACGGCGGCGGAGCTCGGCGGGCAGCGCGCGGGCACGGCTAAGATCGTCTCGGTGGATGCCGCGTTGTTGCGCGCGAATCGCTGCAAATCGCTCGCGAAGTCCGCGCGGGGCGGCGGCTACACGCCCGGCTCCGACCTGACCACCATGCTGCAACTGGTGTTCGGCCTGCGGTGAGGCCGGTCATTGACTGGTTCGAGACGGGCTCCGCCCGCCGTCCTCAGCTCTGCGGCTTCAGCTTGTGCAGCAGTTGCTGGAATTCGGGATCGGCCTTGAGGATTTCCAGGTCGGGATCCTGCTCCATCCAGTCGAGGTCGTCGTAGCCGAGCGACAAGGCCTGGCGGAGGGAACGCAGCGCGGCGGGGCGCTGGTTGGAGAGAGCGAGCGAGCAGGCCAGGTTGTAGTGCGCGGTGGGGTTGTCCGGCTCGAGGCGCACCAGCTTGCGATCCATCTTCAGGCCGTCGGCGATGCGGCCGACCTTGGTGTAGAGGCCGCCGAGCAGGCCGACAACATCCACGTAATCCGGGCAACGGCGATGCACGGCCTCAAAGAAGCCGATTTCAAACTGGGGATCGGGCTTGGGCTTCTGCGACATGACTACTTCTTCAGGTGGTTCGGACAGCGGCCGGTCTGGCGGAAGGCGATGCACTGGGCGCTGACCTGTAGTCGCTGCGAGACCGGCTTGAGGCCGAGCTTGAGCGAGACGGTGCTGCCATACCATTCCATGAACGGGGCGCTGATCTCGAAAATCTTGTCGCAGTCGACGCAGAACACCTGCGCCACCTGTGTGCTCCCGCCTGTCGCCGGCAGATAATACTTTTCGCCGGTCCCAATGTCCACCTCGCGCAGAATCGCGCTCTCGGTCATCAGCGGCAGGGTGCGGTAGACGGTGGCGCGGGACACGGAATCGTCGATCTTCCGGGCGCAGTCGAGCAGTTGCTCGGCGGTGAAATGCTCCTTCTGGGCGAAGGCGGCGTTGAAGATCGCCAGGCGCTGGTCGGTCACGCGCAGCCCCTTCTCGGTCAGGTAGGCTTGAAATTTTTCGCGGGTGGATTCGGCGCTCACTGCGGGAATGTCGGCCCGCCCGGCTTGGACTGTCAAAAGCAAAGTGGAACCATCTGTCGCTGCGGCCCGTGACCGGGGCCCGGCGCAGAGTTCTGCGAAAACACGTTGCCTCGTCCGACCGTCGCGCCTCTCTTGGGCGCGATGATCGTGGGCGTCCAGCCGTTGGCCGGGTTCGACAAGCTCCTGCACTACACCGTGCCTGAGGCGCTGCGCGGCGCCGTGCGCGTGGGATCGCTGGTGCGCGTGCCCATCATGAACCGCTCTCACCTGGCCCTCGTGCTCGAAAAGGACACCGTGCCCGACGTGCCGCTGGCCCGGCTGAAGGCGCTGAGCGGCGTCCTGCACGAGTTCCCGGCGCTGACGTCCGACCTCCTCGAGCTGGCCCGCTGGATGCACCAGTATTACGCGGCGCGGATGGAGGCCGTCCTGGAGGCGATGATCCCGGCCGCAGTGCGCGACGGCGCGCACCTCAAATCCGAGAAATATCTCGAGGTGACGCGCACACTGTCGCCCGACGAGCACACGGCCCTGGCGAAAAAGGCTCCCAAGCAGGCCAAGCTCTATGATTTCCTGAAACAGCAGTTCCAGCCTCAGAAGAAATCGCTGGTGCTTTCCCGCCTTGGCGCGACTGCGGCGGTCGTCACGGCACTGGTCAAGAACGGCCTGATCCGCGAGGAGGCGCGCCATGTCGAGCGCGTGGCCTATGCCGACAACTGGACTGGCGGCGAGATCGTCACCGGCCTGCCACCTAAGCTCAACGACGAGCAGGCCGCTGTGGTGTCCTCGGTCGGTGAAAGCCTCGAGAAGAAGAAATTCGCCGTTCATCTGCTGCACGGCGTCACCGGCTCGGGCAAGACCGAGGTCTACCTCCGCGCGGTTGAGCAGGTGCTCGCGGCCGGCGGCAGCGCCATCTACCTCGTGCCGGAGGTCGCACTCACGCCGCAGACCGTGGCGCGGCTGCGCGGACGCTTCGAGGCGGCCGGACACAAGACCGTGGTCTGGCACAGCCACCTCGGAGAGGGCGAGCGGCTCGACGGCTGGACGGCGCTCGCGTCGGGTCAGGCGCGGGTCGTCGTCGGCGCGCGCTCGGCCGTGTTCGCGCCGGTCAAGGACCTGCGGCTCATCGTCGTCGATGAGGAGCACGAGCCGGCTTACAAGCAGGATGAGACGCCGCGCTATCACGGGCGTGATGTCGCTGTCTATCGGGCCAAGCTCGCGCACGCGGTCTGCCTGCTTGGGTCGGCGACGCCGTCGTTGGAATCCTTCGCGAATGTGAAGCGCGGCAAATACCGGCTCAACACGCTCACCAAGCGCGTCGACGACAAGCGGATGCCCGATATCCAAATCGTCGACATGCGTATCGAGGTCATGCGGTCGCGGGGCATGGTGACGTTGTCGCGGCTGCTGGTGGACCACATGCACCAGCGTTTTGCGCGGAAGGAGCAGATTATCTTGTTCATCAACCGCCGCGGCTACTCCTCGAGCATGCAGTGCCGGAAGTGCGGTCATGTGGAGGAGTGCCCGCATTGCAGTGTGGCGATGACGTATCACCGCGCCGATGAGACGTTGAAGTGCCACCTCTGCGGCCACCAGCGCGGGGCTCCGGCGGCGTGCCCGTCGTGCGCGGCGCCCGACATCCGCTGGCGGGGGCTCGGCACGCAGCGCGTCGAGGAAGCGGTGCGGCGCGTGCTGCCGCGGGCGCGACTCGAGCGGATGGACACCGACACGATGTCGAAGAAGCACCGCTTCCGGCAGATCCTCGGGGACTTTCGGGCGGGCAAGATCGATATCCTGATCGGCACGCAGATGATCGGGAAAGGGCTCGATTTCCCGAACGTCACGCTGGTCGGCCTCGTGGACGCGGACCTCTCGATGCACGTGCCGGACTTCCGCGCCAACGAGCGCACGTTCCAGCTGCTTGTGCAGGTGGCCGGCCGGGCGGGGCGCGGCGACCTGGCGGGGGAGGTGGTGGTGCAGACCTTCACGCCGAAGGCCGATGCCATACAGTTCGCCAAGCGAGCGGACTTCGACGGCTTCGCCGAGGGCGAGCTGGCCGTGCGCAAACAGTTTGCCTATCCGCCGTATCGCCACCTCATCCATCACCTCTTCCGCGGGCCCAATCCGGAGAAGATCCGGTTCTTTGCCGACCACTGGGTAAAACAGGTGGGGCAGGCCCTCGGCGACACAGTCGAGATCCGCGGCCCGGTGCCGTCGCCCATCGAGAAAGTGAAGGACGAATACCGTTTCCAGATCTGGTATTTCTGCGCCCGGGCGACGAAGGTCGTGCCCGAACTCGTGAAACTCCAGGCCACGGTCAAGTGGCCGGAGGACGTCACGCAGGTGCTCGACGTCGACCCGATGAGCCTGATGTGAAAACAACCACCGATTGACACCGATGCACACAGATAGGGCCCAGTCGACGAGGCGGAATTATCTTTATCTGTGTTTATCTGTGTCCATCTGTGGTTAGGGTTTTCCGAAGCGAACGATGAAAATCTACTTCATGGGCATCTGTGGGACTGCGATGGGCAACGCCGCGTTGCTCGCACGCGCCGCCGGGCATGAGGTGCTCGGGGCCGACAGCGGCGTCTATCCGCCGATGAGCACGGTGCTGGCGGCGGCGGGCATCACGCTCCACGAAGGCTACGATCCGGTGCGCTTGGAGCAGCTCGCGCCGGATCTCGTGGTCATCGGCAACGCAATGTCCCGGGGCAATCCGGAGGTCGAGTGGCTGCTCGACACGCGCTCGATCACCTACACCTCGCTGCCCGCCTTCCTCCACGACGCCGTGCTGGCGGCGCGGAAAAACATCGTCGTCGCGGGCACGCATGGGAAGACCACCACGACGGCGCTGGCCGCCTTCCTGCTGCGGGAGAACGGCCGGGACCCGGGCTTCCTGATCGGCGGCGTGCCGCTCGACCCGCCGGTCGGCAACCACCTCGGCGCGCCGGCGGATCCTTTCGTGATCGAGGGCGACGAATACGACAGCGCCTTCTTCGACAAGCGCAGCAAGTTCATCCACTATGCGCCGCACATCGCCGTGCTGAACAACCTCGAGTTTGACCACGCCGACATCTTTCGCGACGTGGCGGACGTGCAGCGCACCTTTCTCCACCTCACCCGCATCGTGCCGCGCAACGGCTGGATCGTGATCAACGGCGACGATGCCAACCTGAAGGCGCTCGGCCCGCTGGCCTGGACGCGCGTCGCGCGCGTCGGCTTGGAGGAGGGCAACGACCTGCGTCTCGCCGGTTTTCGCGAGTCAGCGGACGGCGCGGCCTTCCGGCTCGTGTGGCAGGGCAAACCCTGGGCCGACGTCAAATGGTCGCAATCGGGCATCTTCAACGCCCGCAACGCCGCCATGGCTGCGCTCGCGGCGGGGCTGGCGCTGTTCCCGGACGACCCGACTAGGCTCCGGCTCGACGGCTTGGCAAAATTCCGCGGCGTGAAGCGACGGCAGGAGTTGCTGGTCAACACGCCCCGGCTGAAGGTCATCGAGGATTTCGGCCATCACCCGACGGCGCTGGCGGAGACTCTGCAGTCATTCCGGGCTCGTTTCCCGGGGCACATCATCCACGCGGCCTTCGAGCCGCGCAGCAACACGTCGCGGACGAAGGTGCTGCAGACGGCCTTCATGCGGGCGCTGGCGCTGGCGGACGAGGTCTATCTCGGCGCCATTGCGCGCCCGGAGAAGCTGAAACCGGAGGAGCGGTTCGACGTGGAGGCAGTCATCCAGCACCTCGCGACCCAGGGCGTGGACGCCTACACGGCGCCGACGCACGGGGCGCTGCTGGATCTGCTAGCGGGAAATGTCGCCGGCGAAACGGAGCGCCCGCAGCTCGTGGTATTTTTCACCAACGGCTCCTTCGACGGAATCATCGGAAAGTTCGTGGCCTCGAGCAAAGCAACCTGATCACTGCGCCTGCTTGGCGACCTTGAAGGCGGCGGGCTTTTCGCCCTTGGGCAGCGCGAGCAGGTCGTAATCCTGGTAACCGGTGATCGTGACCTCGACGAACTCGCCGACGGGTAGGTCGCGCGGCACGTAGACGCGGCCGTCGATGTCGGGCGCGTCGGCCTCACCGCGGGCGACGCCGGGTTCCTCG
>DAORVZ010000082.1:0-1121 GCA_035434005.1 Lacunisphaera sp. | reverse complement strand
GCCGCCGACTTCCGTGCTCGTGTGCAGGACACGCTCGACGGGTTCCTCGACGAGGACCTTGAGTGTCTTGCCGACGTAGGATTTGGAAACCTCGGCCGCGATCTGGCGCTGCAGCCCCATGAGGGTGTGCCAGCGGGCTTCCTTCACCTTGGGCAGAATCTGGTCGGGCATCTTGGCGCCGCGCGTGCCTTCCTCCTGGGAATAGCGGAACACGCCGAGGCGCTCGAACTTGGTCTCCCGGATAAAGCCGGCCAACTCGGCGACATCGGCCTCGGTCTCACCAGGGAAGCCGACGATGAACGTGGTGCGGAGGGCGATGCCGGGGATGCCGGCGCGGATGCGCTTGAGCAGGTCGCGGATGTAGTCGCCGCTCGTCTCGCGTTGCATGCGCCCGAGCATGGCGTCGCTGATGTGCTGGAGCGGGATGTCGATGTAGCGGGCGACCTTCGGGCACTCGGCGATCGTCTTGATCAGCTCGTCGCTCCAGTGGGCCGGGTGCGTGTAGAGCAGGCGGATCCAGAAGTCGCCCTCGATGGCGTTGAGCTCGCGGAGGAGGGTGGTGAGCGCGGTGCCGCGGGAGGAGTCCACCGGGGTGCGGGGATTCGGGCGCTGCTCCCATGTGTCCATGCCGAAGAAGGTCGTGTCCTGGGAAATGAGGTTGAGCTCCCTGACGCCCTCCTTGACGAGTTGGCGGGCCTCGGCGACGACGCTGGCGACGGTGCGGCTGCGGTGGCGGCCGCGGATCTGCGGGATGATGCAGAAGGTGCAAGGGTGGTTGCAGCCCTCCGCGATCTTCATGTAGGCAAAATGCTTCGGTGTGAGCCGAAAGCGCGGCGTGTCGTAGTCCGGGATGTAGGTGGACTTGCCCTCGATGAATATGGCCGGCGCCTCTTCTTTGCCGCGCTCCCTAGCGTAGATGCCCTCGATGATCGGGGCGACTTTGGTGATCTGGTCTAGGCCGATGAAGGCGTCGACCTCGTCGTGCAGCGACGCCGAGAGGTCCTTGGAGAACCGCTGCGACATGCACCCGGCGACGATGAGCTTCTGTTCCTTGCGGCGCTTCTTCATCCCCTTGTTTTGGTGGACCTCGAGGATGTGGCCGATCGACTCCTCCTTGGACG
>DAORVZ010000081.1:0-7054 GCA_035434005.1 Lacunisphaera sp. | reverse complement strand
GCGCAGCTTCACCGTCCACAACTTAAACTTCCCTTTCCCCTGCCATCCGGACACCGGGATGAAGCGAACCGTGCCGGCCCACTTCTTCGTGCCGGGCCTATTCACGCCACCCGACGCCGACGGCCGCCACAAGCTCGTCTGGTGCGACGGCGAGGATGTCTCCCCGCCCGACTTGCTCACCGACCTCAAGTGCATCGAGGGCGGCAGCATCAGCCACACGATCCTCGACTACCGGAAGCTCGGGCACGCCTGATTGTAGGGGCGCGGCTCGTCCGCGCCCGGGCCTGGTCAAACCACGCCCCACAAAGCGACCTACCTCACCAGCGAAAACCCCGCCCGCACCGTCTCGCTCCTCTGGTTGTAGCTGCGCAGGCTCTCGCCGTAGCCGTTCCAGTATTGTATGAGCACGTAGCTGGCGAAATCGAACATCTTGTCGAACTTCACCGGGATTGTCAGGTCGGCTTGCAGGCTGCCTTTGTGTGCGCCTTTGCCCAGACGGCCGGTGAGCGCGAGCGCGCCGCGATCATTGCGGCCGATGATGACTGTGAGCTCCACATTGCCCCGGTAATCCCGGATGTCTGGGTTGTTTTCCACGTCCACGATGTAGTCGTAGATTCGCGGCAGCAGGAGCACGTTCCAGCCATCCAGCCGGCCGAAGGAAAACGCCGGCCGGATATACGCGATGTTCAGGCTGCGAGACTCCGGGCCCTGCTGACCGTTGGACTCGTGCCGCACCCCGACTTGGTAGCCAAGGAGCTTGAAGCCACCCGCTTCTCCCGGGTTCACGATAGATTGCGATTCATACATCAGCTCCGGCATGTAGCTGCTGTCATAGAACGGGCTGGAGTCCGCATCGATGTCCCAGAGCGAACGCTGGGTGTAACCCGCATAGATGCCGCGCAACGCGGGCAGTTCGTTGCCCAGTTGGGCCCTCTGGCCCAGCACCCGATACTTGAAACTGAACTGGAACTTTGCCCCGGGAGCATCCGGCCCATAGATGAAATACACCGGCTCGTGAGGACTGAAACGGCCGGCGAAAGCCCGCTGGATCACCGACTCCGCCGGCTGGCCGGGCAGGCTGGTGCTGAGCGGAGCTGATACCAGCACTGGGCCACGGCCGGGATCCGCCGCCGCCTTGACCTCGATGAGCGCGCGCGCCGGCTGCGGTTGCTCCAAATCCAACACCAGCCGCCCGCGCGCCTCGGCGGGCACCGTGAAGATGAATGATCGGTAGGAAAATCCGCGCGCCGCGATCTGCGCCCCGCCGCCGGCCTGTCCACGCAGTTGCACCGGCCAGCTGCGCCGCTCGCTGCTAAGCGTGCCGCTGAGCGTCATCGGCGTCTCGAACATGACCTCCGTCGGCGTCGGGTTGAGGATCACCAGGTCCACGCGCACCTCGCCGCCCGGCGTGGCGGCCTCGACCGGCGCCAGCAAGTTGACGATGACATTCTGCGCGTGCCCCGCCGCGCCATGAACCACCAGAAGAAATGTCACTAGGAGATGTTTCATGAACCGGGAGGCAAACCCATCTCAAGGTGGTTAGCACGCCGATTATGAAGCTGCGCCTTGCCCCCAGTCGGAACGGGCAGGTCACCCTATGGCATAATTTCATGTCAGAGGCTATTATCCGGCCGCGCTATGAACACCGTGAACCCTGGTCTGCCGTCCTCGGAAACCCAGAAAATCCGCCTCGGCCTGGAGCAGTGCATCAAAACCTTGGATGACAACCGCCACCTGCTCGGCGACGTTGAGCTGCGGATGCGCCGGCAGCTCGTGCAGGTTCATGCGCAGATCGAGAAAATCGACATCGATTCGCAGCATCCTTTCACCGAGGCGGGTTAGGGCCAGCGAACACGTCCGCCTTTCCCTTCCATCGAGGATGGAAATGCGCGAAGCCCTCCGGGCTCACCTGATTTTTTCGACCAACGCCAGCTTCTCCTCCGGCGCGAGGAATGCGATCTCCAGCGCGTTGCGTTGCGCCTGCCGGATATGCGCCGGGCTCAGCCCCGCCGCCGGCGCGGCGATCTCTAGCTCGTGCCGCAGTTCGATGCCACTGATGCTCGGATCGTCGGTGTTGATCGTCGCGAGCAGGCCGCGATCAAGGAACTGCCTCAGCGGATGCGCCGCCAGACTCGGCACGGTGTTGGTTTGCACATTGCTTGTGAGATTCGCCTCGATGCCGATGCAGTGCGCGGCGAGGTAATCCATCAGCTTCGGGTCGTCCAGGGCGCGGACACAGTGCCCGATGCGCGTGGCCCCGAGCTGCTGCAACGCCGACCACACGCTCGGTGCGCCTCCGGCCTCACCGGCATGCACGGTGACCGCCCAGCCGGCGTCGCGCCCGCGCTTGAAGTGATCGATGAACATCTCCGCCGGATAATTCTTCTCATCGCCGGCTAGGTCGAGCGCCACGAGGTGAGTGCGGTGTGTGAGCAGCGCCTCCAGCTCCTTCATGCAGGCGGCGGCGCCAAAAGTCCGGCTGAGGATGCCAATGAGCTTCACCCTCACTCCGGTTGCCCGGCTGCCCTCGGCGACACCCTCGACGACGGCTTCAACGACCTTCGCCACATCGAGCCGGTGCGCCGTGGCCATGAAATACGGGCTGAAGCGCAGCTCGAGGTAGTCGATGCCCTCGGCCTTGGCATCCTCGACGTTCTCGCGCGCGATGCGTCGGCAGGCGGCGGGGTCCGCCAGCACGGCGATCATCCACTCGAACTTTTTAAGGAAACTCAGCAGGTCCGGCACCGTGGACATCACCTGCACATGCGGCCGCAGGCCTTCCGGCGTGTCGGCCGGCAGGCGGATGCCGTGCTGGCGGGCAAGGTCGAGTATGGTGGTGATCCGCATATTGCCGTCGAGGTGGCGGTGCAGGTCGATGAGAGGGAGGGCGGACTCCATTCCGGCATATTGGCGGCGCCACCGACCGGGTGCAACCCCTGTGGCGGCGGTCTCCCTGTGGGAGCGAGCTTGCTCGCGACACTGGGCGCTTAGTCGCGAGCAAGCTCGCTCCCACAATGTCACCCGCCTTCGATCCCCCGCCTTGCTTTCTGCTGGATTCCGGATTCCTACTCCTGTCTCCTTTCGCAGAATGATCGAGGTCCAAAATCTCACGCGCGTCTTCCGCACCTACAAGAAAAAGCCCGGTTTCTGGGGCGGCGTGAAAGGTCTCTTCCACCGCGAATTCGAGGAGACCCGCGCGGCCGATAACATCAGCTTTACCATCGAGGAGGGTGAGCTTGTCGGCTTCCTCGGGCCCAACGGCGCCGGCAAGACCACCACGCTCAAGATGCTCTCCGGCCTGATCTACCCAACCAGCGGCACCGCGCTCGTCGCGGGCTTCGACCCCACGAAGCGCGAGAACGCCTACCGCCGCCTCTTCGCCCTCGTGCTCGGCCAGAAGAACCAGCTCTGGTGGGATCTCCCCGCCATCGAGTCCTTCCACCTCATCCGCGCCATTTACGGCCTGCCGCAGGACCAGTTCAAGGCCACGCTCGACGAACTCGTCACCCTCCTCGACGTCGAGAAGAAGCTTAACGTCATGGTCCGCGAGCTCTCCCTCGGCGAACGCATGAAGATGGAGCTCATCGCCGCCCTGCTCCACCGTCCGCGCGTGCTCTTCCTCGACGAGCCCACCATCGGCCTCGACGTCGTCTCGCAGAAAAAGGTCCGTGAGTTCCTGCGTGACTACAACCGCCGCACCAAGACCACCATTCTCCTCACAAGTCACTACATGGCCGACATCTCGTCGCTCTGCGAACGCGTCATCGTCATCGACCACGGCAAGAAGATCTACGACGGCGACCTCGACCGCATCGCGGGCGCCGGTGCCCGCCAGCGCATCATCAAGTTCAAGCCCCGTGACGGCGCTTTCCCCGCGGACTGGCAGCCCCTGCACGGCGAATGCAAAGTCTGCGAGGACGGCGAGATACTCCTCCATGTGCCAAGTGAGCAGGTCACGGCCGTCTGCCAACAGATCCTGACCCTCGGCGTCGACGACATCACGATCCAAGACGTGCCACTCGAAGACGTCATCACCGAACTCTTCTCCCGCGGGATTTCTGGAAAATAACAGTATTTTAGCAAACGATCTGCACCTCCGTCCGCTCCTTCACTCAGCTTCGGATTGCTGAAGCCTAAGGCCACATCCAGCTTGAGCGGAAATCACCAATGCTCGACGCCCCCAGCACAGCTCCGATCATAGGCCACACTCCAACCCGGCCCAAGGTTTTGGTCATTGATGACGAACTCGGCCCGCGCGAAAGCATGAGCTACCTCCTGCAGGATGAGTTCGAGGTGCTCGCGGTGGATCGCGTGGATCGCGGCCTCGCGCTCGCCAAGGCCGAGTCCTTCGCCGTTGTCATCATGGACATCCGCATGCCGCAGAAGAACGGCATCCAGGGGCTGGAGGAATTCCGCCGCATCGATGCCGATGCCGCAGTGATCATGATGACCGGTTACGGCGCCCTCGCCTCCGCCCAGGCGGCGATCAGCCTCGGCGCGAACGAGTATCTCAAGAAGCCCTTCGACGTAGATGTGCTGCTGGCGGCCGTCCGCCGCCACGCCGCTGAGGCCCAGGAACGCCAGAAGCGCACGGCCCTGCTCAAGCACCTCGGCAACATGTATGAGTCGGTCAAGCGCGAGCAGAAGAAACACCAAATGCAGGTCGGCTACGGGCAGGCCGCCGCCGAGATGGTGCACGACATCTGCAACCCCCTCGTCGTCACCATCGGCTACACCAACATGCTGTTGGACGAGGTGCGCCGGCTCGGCGCCGACACACCCGCGTTGCGGCGCATCATCCACTATACAGAGCGCCTGGAAAGCTGCTCCTCCTTCTGCCTCCACCTCGCGGAGTCCTGGCGCCAGAGCACGCGCCACCAGGGCCAAGGCGACACCTTCAAGCTCCACGCCGTCGCCGAGGAGACGCGCGCCGTGCTCTTCTTCGACTCGCCCCGCATCGAGGTCGTTGGCGAGCAGGATGTGGCGATCACGGGTGTCCGTTTCGAGATCACCCGCCTCCTGCAGAATCTCATTAAGAACGCCCTGGAGGCCGGGGCGACCCGCGTCGTCCTGGCCGTCCGCTCGGCGGACGGGCGCGTCGGCCTGACCATCACCGACAATGGCTCCGGGCTGCCGCCCGAAGTCATGGCGGTGATCCTGAAGAAACCGGTTGAGTCCACCAAACCGCACGGCACCGGCCTCGGCCTGACCATCTGCCGTCACATCGCCGCCGCGCACCAGGCCGAGATGAAGGTCGAGGCCAACCCCGGTGGCGGCACGGTCTTCACCCTCGATTTTCCGCTCGCACCCCGCTGAAGTGGACCGCGCCCTAGCCAGTGAGTTTCATGAGCTCGGCGCGCAGCCACGCGGCCACCGCCGCATAATCCGGCAGGAGGAAACCCCGGCTCCCGGCTACACTGCGGCAAACATCCTCAAACAACGCCAGCTCAGCGAGCAGCGCTCGCGCCAGATCCCGCTGATCCATTGTGGTGCTAATCGCCGTTTGATTCAGCCGTGTTTCATCGAGCCATTTCTCTGCCTTGAGCGCTTGGGGTCTCGCCCTGCGACCCGCCAGCCAAGCCTCCTCTTCCAGCACGGCATAAACGTGCTCCAGAACCAGCTTGTGCAGCCAATGCATCGCCGAGCGCGGCTCCGGACGAGCTGTTTTTTTGGCGACCCAAACTGCTTTCTGCCAGAATGCGGCGGTGTGCTTGGTGAATTCCTCCGCACTCATGCGCATAGTAGCCCAGGGAACACTCAAAGCATTGAGCCTTTGCTCCCACGCTTTGCCTCCGATCAGCACCTTGTGACCAGACCCAAGCAGTATGACGCGGGTATCATTGATGCCTCGACGCAGACGAGTCGGCATCCATCCGCCCCATTTCGGATACCTCATGCACCAGTAGACCAGTTTCATTTGCCAGCTTGCCAGGGGAATGAAATCCGCCTCCAACCCGTTCTCAAAAACGGCACTCACCTTGATCACCCCGCGCGGCGTTCGCTCCGAACTCACGCACCACGGCTGGGCGATTTCCGTCACCCAATCCGTGCCAGAATATCGCTGCGGCTGTGTGGATATCAGGTGAAAGTCCCAGTCGGACAGTGTATCAGCCACTGCTCCCACTTGCGCCCGCGATCCCATCTGCACAAGTGCAACTATGTCCGATTGCCGTAGAGCCCATTCCATGATGCGAGCTTCAAATTCGGACGCGGTCATATTCTATGGCTGTATTGGGTTCGCGCTCGCTGCGGCGCAATGCTCTTTTGTGATGTCTGGGCTTGCCGACTTTCCCCAGGTTAGGCCTGCATGCCCTACTCTGATGCTCAGCCATACACCGGGCGGTCTCGCTGACTAGTTTTCCCCCTCCTGCCTCCCCCACCCTGAATCGCCACTCCTTGGCCAGCCGACATCCCCCTCACATGCGTCGTCGCGTTAAGATCACCGGTCTCGGTCCGGTCACCCCAGCCGGCATCGGCCGCGAGGCCTTCTTTCGCGGTATTAATGAATCGGTCAGCCGCGTGCGCGCCATCACTCGGTTCGATCCGGCCGCCGGACCTTTCATCGGCGCTGAGGTGGCAGGCTTTGACCTGAAGGACTACGCGCCAGAGGAGAATGCCAAGCGCCTGTCGCGGCACACCCAATTCGGCCTAGTGGCGTCCATTCTGGCGCTGAAGGATGCCGGCATGGCTCCTCATGAGGTGGCAGATCTTAACCCCACCATCGTCACCGGCACATCGATCATGGACATCGACAAGATCAGCCGGGGCGTCCAAATCGTGGCCAAGAAGGGGGCACGTTACTCAATGCCCAGCACCATCTACGAGTCATCGTCCATCAATGTGCCGGGCAAAATCGCGGAGTATCTGGGGGTGCCGGTGCGGATGTTCTCCCTGCAAAGCTCATGCTGCTCCGGCCTCGACGCCATCGGGCAGGCCGCTGACCTGATCGCCACCGGCCAGTCTGATCTCGCGATTACGGGAGGCAGCGAGGCTCCCTTGTCTTTTCATCCCTTGCTCGAATTCAATGCGGCCGAGCTCAACCCTGCGAACGATG
>DAORVZ010000080.1:0-7068 GCA_035434005.1 Lacunisphaera sp. | reverse complement strand
TCGCCGACTCGATGCGCACGATCGCCGGGCAGGCGTGACACGGCTCGGCGAGCCGGGAGCGGTCGAACGAACGAGGCCCCGGTCGTCGCAGCATCGCTGCGGCGACCGGGGCCTCTCCGGCAGCGGAGTCCCGCGCTAGAACGCCTGCGTGACGCGAAGGTAGACATTCCGGCCCGGCCGCAACAGCAGCATCGGATCGACATGCGCGCGATAGCCGCGGTCGAGCGCCTCGTAATAGGCCCCGAGCGTCTTGTGGTTTTGCCGGTAACTGGCGGGCGTCTGCGAGATGGCGGAGATGCCGAAGGCCATGATCTCGACGCCGGCGCGCGTGCTGTAACCCTGGAAATTCCGCTGCAACGTGCCGGCGGCCTGCGCGACGGCGAGCTCGTCGGTGGCGCGGGCGAAGTGATCCATGCCGATGTAGACATAGCCGTGTGCGGTCAGCGTCTCGATCGTCAGCTTGAGCATCTCGAGCTTCACCTCGGGCGAGGGCAGCGCGGCCTCGCGCTCGAGGATTTTCTGCGCGGGCTTCATCCACGGCACGTGGGCATAGCTGAAGACGGCGAGCCGGTCGGGATTGAGCTCCAGCACCTGCCGCAGCGTGTCGCGGAAGGTGTCCACCGTCTGGTAGGGCAGGCCGTAGATCAGGTCGAGGTTGAGGGAGGTGAAGCCCTCGGCCCGCAGCCAGTCAATGGCCTGCTCGGTCAGGGCGCGGGGCTGGATGCGGTGCACGGCCTCCTGCACCTTGGGATTGAAATCCTGCACCCCGAGCGAGGCGCGCGTGAAACCGCCTTCGCGCAGGGCGGCGACCTGCGTCCGGGCCAGACGGCGCGGATCGATCTCGACGCTCAGCTCGGCGCCCGGGGCGAACTGGAAATGGCGGCGCGTGAGCGCGTCGAGCCGCCGGAGCTGCGGGGCCTGGAAGAAGGTCGGCGTGCCGCCGCCGTAGTGGAGCTGCACGACGCGCCGGTCCGCGTGCAGGCGCGGGGCGAGCAGCGCGACTTCCTTCTCGAGGTAGTCGAGGTAGGCGTCGGACGACTGGTGGTTGAGCGTGATGACGGTGGTGCAGCCGCAGAACCAGCAGAGCGTCTCGCAGAACGGCAGGTGGTAGTAGAGCGACAGCGGCAGGCTGGCGTCGCGGTTGGCCGCGTCCACGTGCGCGAGCAGCGGGGCCGGCGAGGCGAACTCGCGGAACTGCGCGGCCGTCGGATAGGAAGTGTAGCGCGGCGTCGGGAGATCGTATTTCCGAACCAGATCGAGATTGACCGGCAACACAGGGCTGGAGGTGGGCGTGGAGGACATGGCGGATAAGAACAATCTGAGATTAACCCGTAAGCAAGGCGCGGGCCCGGCACCGGTTGGCGGGAGCTGCGCATAATTTGCGCCCCGCCGGCGGGGCGGGCTTACTCCCGCCAGAAATTCACCGCCCAGGCCCCGTCGGCGCGGCGCTCCATCGTCGAGGAGAAGCCCTCCCCTTTCAGCATCTCGATGAGCGGCGCGGGCACGAAGGGCGCGACGACCGTGAGACCGTGGCCCGGTGTGAGCTGATCCACCTGGGTGCGGATGAGGGTGAACGGCTCCTCGCCGCGAGCGAGCGGCAGCCGGACATCGAGGACCTTGAATTTCGGGGTGGGCATGGGTGAAAGCTAGTAGGCGAACTCCGCCTGCGCCCAGACCTTTTGCACATCCGGATAGGCGGCGGCGGAGCGGCGGAAGTTGGCGTATTTGAACAACGCGGTCAGGCGCGGGCCGAATTTGCGGAGCACCTGCAGGTCGAATTCCCGGCCGGGGGCCGGGCCGCTCCGATCCGCCGTGAACCAGTGGTGGCCGACCAGCACCTTCAGGTCACCCGGCAGGTTGGCCGAGCCCTTGAGATAGGTGTCTCGCAGCCCCGCGGCGGGTGTGGCGGGAAAGAGGTCAGCCCAACCATTGAAGGCGTGCAGCGTGGCGAGCGGGGTCTTGAATCCGACGCCGTTGTCCGCGCCGAGCACCTCGTGCCCGAGGGTCAGGCCGCCCGCCTTGGCCGTCAGCCCGAGTTCCAGCAAATAATAGGTCGCCGCGTAATCCAGCGCGCTGGAGCCGTAGTCCGTCTGCCCGGCGAGCTCGGCGCGATAGGCGAGCTTGAGCGCGCGGGCGACCGGGGTCGCGCCGGCGAAACTGGCGCCGTAGGTGGCACAGCTCGATGCGGCCGCCGACCGGAAATCGAGCAGGTAGGCATAGCCGGTAATCGTGCCGGCCGCGAAGCCGGCGTAGCTGGCGTTGAAGAGATGCGAATTGGACTGCCAGTAGCCTTGCGCGTGGCGGTCGCCGAGCACGCGGTTGATGCGATCAAGCCAGGCGTAGGTCAGCACCGTGTTTTCCAGCGACTTGTCCTGCACACGCACGGCATCGAAGGTCTGCATGTTCTGCCGCCAGCCGCTGTCACCCACGAAGCGGGCGTTGTCGAGCACGAGACGCTGGCGGCCGAGTGTCGCCGTGGTCTGGCCGCGGGTGAAGGCGACCCAGGCCTGGTTGATTTCCGTGCCAGTGGGATCAGAGACGACGGCGCGGCCCGCGCCGCCGGGATTCAGGCCGGCCTGGCTGTAGCGATCGCCGTCGAACGCGACAATGTTCTCGGCCTCCAGCAGCGCGGTCCAGCCGTGGAACGGCTCCGGGCTGAGGCCGAGGCGGGTGCGCAGGGTGAAGGCCGTGCCATCACGCAGGCCGCTCTGGTGCACATCCTCATAGCGGAGGCGCGCATTGAGCGAGAGCCGGACGCCCTCGGGGGCGGCGGACAGGCTGGAGACCGCGAGCAGGCAGACGGCAAGGGACAGAGGGATGAGTTTCACGGCGGTGGGAGGCTTGCCCCACCCTACCCCATCGCCCCGGGCCGCGCCTTGACGCGGGTCAAGCGGTGCGCAATCAGTTGCGGCTCGCCGTCGTCAGTGCGACGGCGGCTTCGTCGAGTCCGCCTTTGAGGCCGGTGCGCTGGTGGACAACCTCGCCCTGGGCGTTCAGGATCGTGATGAGGTTGGAGTGGGAGAACATGCCATCGGCAGTCTGCTGGTATTTCACCCCGAGAAGGGCCGCGAGCTCGCGGACGGAGTCGGCGCTGCCGTGCAGCAGGGTCCATTGCGCGTCGAGACCGCGCTGGGTGCGGAAGGCGGCGAGTGCGGCGGGCGTGTCGCGCACGGTATCGAAGGAGACCAGCACGAGGGCGGCGCGATCACGGAGCTCTGCCGGGACCTTGGCGCGGATGGCCTCGATGTCGCTCACGAGCAGCGGGCAGGCGTAGCCGCAGGAGGCGAAAAACATAGTCAGCACCACGGGCCGGCCGCGGAGCGAGCCGAGCTTGATTGCCCGGCCGGCATCGTCGGTGAAGGCGACGTCGGCCTGGTAGAGCGAATTCTTGCTGAAGGGGGCCCCCGCCTGCTCCTCGCAACAGGCATCCTTCTTTGCCGCCGGCATTTCCTGGCAGCAGGCACCCTTTTTCCCGGTGGATTTTTCCTGGCAGCAGTCCGCTTTCTTTCCGACCGGCACCTGCACGCAACCGCCGGCGGCGATGCCCGGGTTGGCGGAGGCGGCTACCGGTTTGGGCGCCGTGCAGCAGGCGGCCGCAGGTTTGGCGGCAGGTTTTTCCTCGCAGCAGGGCGCGGCGGGGGCAGCCGGGGTTTCGGCACCGAGGGCGAGCGTGGCGAGAAGGAGGAACAGGGCGGTGGATTTCATGGCTGGGAAGTAGTGGGGAGAGTGGCGTCCTGCGCACAGCGGAAGCCGAGGGCGGTCGTGGTGTTGTTGGCCTTGAGGGAGGAGCGGAGGGCCTGGCGCATGAACGCGGCGTAGTCGGTGGTCTCCTTGGCGCCGACGGCGCCGGCTCCGCAGAAGAGGTCACGCTCGAGGCCGGAATCACCGCGCGATTCGCCGGTGACCATGGCGGTATTGAAATCGTCCACCCATTCCCAGACGAGGCCGTGGAGGCCGCGGACGCCGTGGAAATCAGGGCGGAGTGTCGTGGTGTCGGCCTGGACCGCGGGCACGGGGCGCGCCAGCCAGGCATAGAGGTCGCGCCGCAGCACCTCGTCATTCTTGCCATCGGGCCGCGTGTAGCCGGCACCGGCGGCGAGTTCCCACTCGGCGGTGGTGGGCAGGCGCTTGCCGGCCCAGCGGGCATAGGCGCGGGCGGCAAACCACGAGATGCGCACGACCGGCGCGCCGGGCGGGGCCTTGGCCCCGGGCTCAAGGTCGCCGACCCAGTGCTCGAGGTAGGAGGCATCGGCAAACATCGCGCTGACCTGCGAGCGGCGCCACTTGGGCTGCGCGGTCACGAAGGCGAGGTAGTCCGCGTTGGTGACGGGATCCGTCTCCAGAAAGAACGCCGGCACGGCGACCTGCGCCGCCTCATTGATCGCGCGCTGGAGCGGAGTGTAGGTGCCGGCGGGGATCAGCGCCATACCGGGTGGCGGGGCGTGATTTTCGGCTTTCGATTTTGGTTTTTCGATTTCGATTCCCCGGGCCACGACCACTCCCCCCGCCGCCAACGCGAGTGCGAGCACACCGAGTCGGAGGGTGGAGGTGATGGTCATGGGTGAGGATTTTCAGGGGGCGGCGCCGGGCGCCGCCCCGTCATGTGAGGGGGGCGGTTACTGCGACTGGTTGCGCATCGCCTTGGCTTGGTCAGCGCTGAAGGCGTCGCCCTTGTTGCCCCAGGCGTTGTAAACGTAGGTGAGCACGTCGGCGACCTGCTGGTCGGTGAGCACGGCCTCCTGCGGCGGCATGGCGCTGTCATACTTCTGACCGTTGACGACCATCGGGCCGGTGATGCCCTTCAGGACGATGCGCAGCGAGCGCTCGCGGTCGGCGAGCATGTAGTCCGAGCCGGCGAGCGGCGGGAAGGCCGGGGGCAGGCCCTTGCCATCGGCCTGGTGGCAGGCGAAGCACAGGCTCATGTAGACCTGCTTGCCCTTTTCGATCTGCACTTCCTTGCGCAGGCCGGCGATGGCGGGGTTGGCCTTGATCTCGGCGGCGATCTTGCCCTTCAGCTCGGCCTCGCGCTTGGCGGAGGCGGAACCGGCGTCGGCCTGCGAGCCGATGTAAACGGCGTCGATCTCCTTGCCGGAGTAGATGACGCGGTTCTCGGGGCCGGCGACCTTGAGCATGCCGAGGGCGCCCTTGTTGAAGGCGCGGCTGAGCGAGTGATCCACAAGGACGTAGGTGCCGGGCACATCGACCTTGAACTCGACCACGGTCGCACCGCCCGAAGGCACCATAGTGGTCTGGACGTTGGTGTTCGCCCGGCTGAGGCCGGCCTCAGGAAATACCTTGTCGAAGATCTCGCCGATGACGTGGAAGGAGGAGGTGATGTTCGGCCCGCCGACACCGAAGTAGAGGCGGACGTTCTCGCCAACCTTCGCAGTCATGGCGAGGTCGCCGACGAGCGAGCCGACCGAGCCGTTGAACACGATGTAGGGCGGGCGCTCGTCGATGGCCTTGGCCATGTCAAAGGACTGCAAGCCCTCCTCGCCATATTTGCCGGTGGTGTAGAACTCGCCCTGCATGACGTAGAACTCCTTGTCCACCTTCGGCAGGCCCTCCTTGGGCTCGACGAGGATGAGGCCATACATGCCGTTGCCGATGTGCATGGGCACGGGGGCAGTGGCGCAGTGATAGACGTAGAGGCCGGGGTTGAGTGCCTGGAAGGTGAACTTCGAGCTGTGCCCCGGAGCGGTGAACGTCGAGGTCGCGCCGCCGCCGGGACCGGTGACAGCGTGCAGGTCGATGTTGTGCGGCAGCTTCGAGGACGGGTGGTTGTTCAGGTGGAACTCGACGACATCGCCCTCGCGTATGCGGATGAACGATCCCGGGACGCTGCCGCCGTAGGTCCAGAAGGTGTATTCGACGCCGTCGGCCAAGCGGCCGACGACCTCAAGCACCTCGAGGTTGACGACGACGCGCGCCGGATATTGGCGGGTGATCGCCGGCGGCACATGCGGAGGCGAAGTAAGGATCGCCTGCTCGATTGGCATATTGGCGACCTCGGGGGGCAGGACGACGGGGCCCTGGATGTCAGACGGGCCCTCGGCAGCTGAGCCAAGCGAGGCGGCCAGAGCGAGGCCGGCGGCGAAGGCGTAGGCGGGAAGTTTGCGGTATTGGTTCATGGTTGTGGGGGGTTGACGAAAAATGATGCTCTTGGCCGGGAGAAAATGGTTTGTAGCAGAAGATACTCGAAAGGCGCAAGCCGTGCATTGACCTGTATCAAGTGGTAGGTGAGGCGGACATGGGTGCAGGCCTACAGGGCGGCCAAAATTAGGTAGCTGACCCCGAGTCCGCCCTCGGTCATGCCGGCGCGCTTGGCCGACCAGGCCGGCCGCCACGGCCCCAGCAGCCAGAGCGTGCGGCCCAACAGCAGCAGGGCCCCGCCGGTCGCGAGCCACGACAGCAATCCGGCTGCCGCCAGCGCCCACACGAGCAGCAGGCCGATGGCCGCCGCGAGCAAGGGCACCGCCGAACCGGCAGACTCGCCTTTCCGTTGCCGCAGGAACGCGCGGATGGTCAGCACTGTCGGCACGCTCCGCACCAAGGCGAGCACCGCCAAGGCGAGCGCCGCCGGCGCGGACCAGCCGGCCAGCGTCCCGAAAACCGCCGGCAGGACGGCGAAAGTCGCGCAACCCGCGATCTCGGCCGCCGCCGCGCGCCCCTCGCCCTGCGCGTCGAAATATGCGAACAGGAGTCCCAAGGGAACGGCCAGCAGCACCGGCCAAAGGGCCGCGAAGCCGCCCAACACCAGAACTTCGAGGCCGCCGACCGCAGCCGGCCACGTCACGTCGATGTCGACGTCGCCTATGAGGACAACGCATGGAACCTCCACGTCCACGACGAGTCCACCGACACCGAATACGCCCCCGCTGAAGCCGTGTTGCAACTGGGACTGAACACCCTCTCCAACGTCCCCAATTCCCCCAGTTACGCCTTCCTCGGCACGGCTGGTTCCCCAGTGTACGTTTTGTCCGCAGTCCAAAAACCCGACCAGATTTTCCTCGGTCTCGGCACCGAAGAACTCGATCATGCTTGAGGTCTGTGACGTCCGCGCAAACT